>NZ_JAHCZD010000017.1:0-42568 GCF_018501175.1 Campylobacter sp. 2018MI10
GTTTTTACTATTAAATAAAATATTAGTTGTATTTTTAAGAGTTAATATAATTAATGTTTTTATAAAGTATTTATAAGTTTTAAATTCTTTTAATAAAAATAGCTTTTTATGTTTAGTGATTATGTTTGAGATTGTTTTATTATGGTGTGTGTTTTTAATTGTTTTTTAGTTTTTAATTTAAAGTATTGTTTGTGTTGTTTAGAGTGGGGTTGGGGGGGGGGTTATAGTATTTAATGGATTAGTGGTTTATGGTGGGGGAATAGTTTATGTATTTATAGTATATTGTTTGGTTTAAAAAATTGAAAGGTGAAAAATGAAAAAAATATTAGCTTTAATTTTATCGCTACTTGGATTATCTTCTAATATTTATGCTGATGATAATATTAATAATAAAATGTTGGTTAGAATTTCTGTTGTTGAAGTTTATCCAGAGTATCTTGATGAGTACCTTGTTATTGCAAAAGAAGTTGCTGAAGCTTCAATTGAAAAAGAAAAGGGTGTAATATCTATTTATCCAATGATGCTTGTAAAAAATAATAATATAATTAATA
The DNA here is from genome assembly GCF_018501175.1 of Campylobacter sp. 2018MI10. NCBI lineage: Bacteria > Pseudomonadati > Campylobacterota > Epsilonproteobacteria > Campylobacterales > Campylobacteraceae > Campylobacter > Campylobacter sp. 2018MI10. Next base: position 552 of record NZ_JAHCZD010000017.1, read on the forward strand.
TTTTAGAAATTTATAAAGACCAAGAATCTTATAATAAACATATTAATTCCGAACATTTTCAAAAATATAAAAAAGGCACATTGCATATGGTAAAATCTCTTGAGTTGCTTGATTCTTATCAATTAAGTGATAAAAATTTTAAAGCAATTTTTAAAAGACAATAATTTCTATATGTTTTTTAATTAAAAGTATTAAATAGATTGTGTGTTTTATAGACAAGGAGTATAATAATTTATTTTTAATATAAATTAATTTAATTAGTAATTATTATCTTAATTAATTATAGCAGTAATTTTTATAGTATTTTTAATGTATGTATGGATACTTAATTGCACTAAAATATATTATAAATATCAAAATATTATATTTTATACAGATATAATAGTCCTTATTAAACAATAGGTTTAATTAAGTGGTAATAATGAATATTTTATATAGCTAAAATTAAAATAAATTTTTCAAATTTCATTCTAATTTATTGATATATGTAAAACTAATTTTTTTATTAAATTAGTTTTACTTTATAATATTTATTTTTTTAAAATATCTTGAACGCATTCAAGTGGGGTTTTAAATATTTTATCGCAACTTTGCTTGAGAGTATTCATATCTGTGTATTCAAATAAAGTTACATAAGCATTCACTCCAGCAGCTTTAGCAGCTTCTGTATCGTTTAAAGTATCTCCTATCATATAAATTTTACTAAAGTCAAATTCTTTTTTAAGTTCGTTAATTTCAAGCATTTCAGAGCCTTTTAAACGACTTAGTGCTTTATAAATTGGTTCTGGATTTGGTTTGCAGTATTTTACTTCATCACCACCCACAACTACGCTAAAATCATCTAAAATATCAAAATCTTTTAAAATTTCTTTAGCAAAATAAACAGATTTTGTAGTTACTAATCCTACTTTAGCATTTTTACTAGCAAGTTTTACTGCTTCTTTTGCCCCATTTAAAAGACTAGTTCCATCTTTATAATATATTTTATAATTTTGTCTATATAATTTAACTATATCAGCAACTTGCTCTTTTGGCACTCCTATTGTTTCAAACATTCCTTCAGTAGACATTCCAATTAATGTTTTTATATATTCATCACTTAAATTAAAATTATAACTTTCTAAGGCTTTTCTAAGACTAGTAATTATTGGCTGGGTAGAATCTATTAAAGTTCCATCTAAATCAAAAAATATAATCATTTGTATCCTTTTTTTATTTTAAGCTTAGCAAAATAAAGCTAATTTATTGACAATTTACAAATTTAATTATAAAATCTAATTTAATTGACTTTATCAACTATTAGGAATAACATGTTTTTTAAAAAAATTACCTATGCAAATAGAAAAATCATCAGTAAAGTAAATGAAATTTTAAAGCCATTTAATATTAATGCGACTGATTGGAGAGTATTTTATTATCTTAGCTCAACAAAAAGTGCTAGTTTAAGTGAGATTTGCGAGTTTTATCAGATGGATAAGGCTATTGCGTCTAGGATTTGTAAGAAACTAGAAAAAGCAAATTATTTAGAAATTTCAAGCTCAAATGATAAAAGAGAAAAAATCATTTCACTTAGTTTAAAAGGCAAGGAATTGTTTTTTGATGCAAATATTTTAATTTCTAATTACGAAAAGCAAATTTGTGATGATTTAGATTATGCTGAATTTGGATTGTTTATTAATATGCTTGATAAAATCAATAAAAAATTATAAGGAGTTTTTATGGGATTATCCAAAAAGTATAATATTTGGAATAAGAATTTTATTTGTGTTTTTATTATTAATTTTGTTATTTGTTTAGTGTTTTTTATCACTACGATTGCTTCTACAGATTTTGCAAAAACTATATTACAATCTAGCACAGCAATAGCAGGTCTTGCTAATGGTATTTTTGTAATTGGAGCACTATTGTCAAGACTTTATTTTGGCTCAATTATTGATAATATAAACATAAAAAAAGTTATGATTATTAGTTTAGTTTTGTATTTTATACCTAATTTATATTACTTGTTTTTATCAACTAATTTTGAATTAATATTATCAAGATTGCTTGCTGGTATGTGCTATGGTGCATGCTCTTGTGCTTGTGGTGCTGCAGTAGCTAGACTAGTGCCTAGCAATAAAAGAGGAATTGGTATAGGATATTATGCAGTTAGTGTTGTATTAAGTTCTGCTATTGGACCATTTTTAGCAGTATATTTAGTGGGTAAAAATAATTTTAATTTATGTTTTATAATTTCTTTGATTAGTATATTAATAGCATTAATTTCAAGTGTAGTAATAAAAGTTAAAAGATTTAGAAAACATAAGATAAATCATGTTAAAAAATCTTTTTCAATTTTTAATTATATTGAAAAATCTGTTTTGGGTGTTGCTTATGTTGTATTTTGTATGGGTTTTGTTTATGGAGCAATTATTGCTTTTATAAGTTCTTATTCAAAAGAGCTTAATTTAATTGAAGCAGGTTCATTATTTTTTGTATTTTATGCTTGTATTAGTGTGTTTTCAAGACCAATTTCAGGTAAAGTATTTGATAAAATAGGTGCAGATTATGTAATAGTTCCTTCTATTTTGTTTTATGTAGCAAGTTTAATAATTTTAGCTTATACAAACAATTCTTTAATGATGTATTTATCGGCTATTTTTTGTGCTTTAGGATATGGAAATGCCACTTCAAGTCTTCAATCACTTGCTATAAAATTATCTCCTAAAGAGAAAATGGGCTTAGCAAATTCAACATTTTTTATAGCTTTAGATGTTGGAATGGGTATTAGTCCTTATTTGTTAGGTTTGATTGAGCCTAGTTACGGGCATTCTAGGATTTATGAAATATGTGCGGGGATAATTTTGTTTTCTTTAATATTGTATTATGCTTTTGTTATGAGAAAATCAAAAGATTTTAAAAAAGATTTAAAAGATTATGAAGATAATTTTTTAGAAAAAAATCACTCGGATATTATCATTAAAGACTAGGAGAAAATATGAAATTTAGTGGAAAAAATGTATTAATTACAGGTGCATCTAAAGGCATTGGTGCTGAAATAGCTAGAGTTTTAGCAGGATTTGGTCTAAAAGTATGGATTAATTATCGTTCAAAACCTGAACTTGCAGAGAATTTAAAACAAGAAATTGAAAAAAATGGTGGTAAAGCAGCAATTATTTGTTTTGATGCAAGTTGTGAAAGTGATTTTACAAATGCTATTAAAACAATAATTGATTGCGATGGAGAATTAAGTTATTTAGTAAATAATGCAGGAATTACAAAAGACAAATTAGTTTTAAGAATGAGTGAAGCTGATTTTGATGATGTTATAAAGGCTAATTTAAATTCAACTTTTATAGGTTGTAAAGAAGCATTTAAAGTAATGAGTAAAAAGCGTTTTGGTAGTGTTGTAAATATTAGTTCAGTTGTTGGTGAGATGGGAAATGCAGGTCAAGTAAATTATTCTGCTAGTAAAGGTGGAGTTATTGCTATGACTAAGTCTTTTGCTAAAGAAGCAGCTAGTAGAGAAGTTCGTTATAACGCAATTACTCCAGGATTTATAGAAAGTGATATGACAGATGTATTAAGCGATGAAATTAAACAAACTTATTATAAAGCAATTCCACTTGCTAGATTTGGTAAACCTAGCGAAGTTGCAAATGCAGTTGCGTTTTTATTAAGTGATTATTCTAGTTATATTACAGGTGAGATTTTAAAAGTTAATGGCGGAATGTATGTGTAATTTATTTACACTTTTTTGTAAGAATACGAGTTTAATTTTATTTTAGGAGAAAAAAATGTCTATTTTTGAAGATGTTAAAAAAGTTATTGTAGAAGAATTAGGAGCTGATGAAGCTAGTATTACACCTGATGCTAAAATTATTGAAGATTTAGGTGCAGATTCACTTGATGTAGTTGAATTAATTATGGCTTTAGAAGAAAAATTTGATATTTCTATTCCTGATGAAGATGGTCAAAAAATCGCAACAGTTAATGATATAGTAAAATACATAGAAGCAAAAAAACAATAAGGATTTAAATTGAGAAGAGTAGTAGTAACTGGCATTGGAATGATAAATGCCCTTGGGCTTGATAAAGAAAGTTCGTTTAAGGCGATTTGTGATGGAAAAAGCGGTGTTGGAGAAATTACTCTTTTTGATACCAGTGATTTAAGTGTTAAAATTGCCGCAGAAGTTAAGGATTTCGATCCTTTAACAGTATTAAATGCAAAAGATGTTAAAAAAGCTGATAGATTTATTCAACTTGGATTACACGCCGCAAAAGAAGCTATAAGTGATGCTAATTTTAAAATGGTTGATGGCGTGATTAGTGAAGTTGATTTAGATGAATTTGGAGTAGTAAGTGCAGCAGGAATTGGTGGCTTACCTAATATTGAGAAAAATTCTAATGTATGTTTGCAAAAGGGCGCAAGCAGGATTTCGCCTTTTTTCATACCTTCAGCTCTAGTTAATATGCTAGGGGGAATGGCTTCAATTGATTATAAATTGAAAGGTCCAAATTTATCTTGTGTAACTGCTTGTGCAGCAGGAACTCACGCAATTGGCGAAGCTTATAAAACAATAGTTTGCAATCAAGCAAATAAAATGTTAGTAATTGGAGCTGAATCAGCTATTTGTGCAGTAGGTATAGGTGGATTTGCTTCAATGAAAGCTTTATCTACTAAAAATGATACTCCAGAAACAGCTAGTAGTCCATTTGACGCTAGTAGAGATGGCTTTGTTATGGGAGAAGGTGCAGCTGCTCTTGTTTTAGAAGATTATGAAGATGCTAAAAAAAGAGGTGCTAGAATATATGCTGAAGTTATAGGGTTTGGTGAAAGTGCAGATGCAAATCATATAACTTCTCCAGCTTTAGATGGCCCATTAAGAGCTATGAAAAAAGCTTTATGTATGGCAAAGGGATTTGATTGCTCTGCTAATAAAATTAAAATTGATTATATTAATGCACACGGAACATCAACTCCAGCTAATGATAAAAATGAAACAGCAGCAATGAAAGAATTGTTTAAAGATGATATGCCTTTAGTAAGTTCTACAAAAGGTCAAACAGGACATTGTTTAGGTGCTGCTGGTGCTATTGAAGCAGTAATTTGTTTAATGGCTATGAGAGATAGTATAGTTCCACCTACAATAAATTATAAAAACCCTGACCCTGATTGTGATTTAGATTATGTGCCTAATGTGGCTAGAAAGCATACAATTAAAACAGCTATGAGTAATTCGTTTGGTTTTGGTGGAACGAATGCTTCAGTGATTTTTAGAAAATTGGATTAATTAAGATGGCAGCTTATTTAGATTTTGAGAAAAATATTCAACAATTAGATGAAGATATTATTAATGCTAATATTAAAGGCGATATAGAAGCAGTTAAGATTTTAAAAAAGAATTTAGAAAAAGAATTAACAAAAACCTATAAAAATTTAAGTGATTTTCAAAAGCTACAGCTAGCAAGACATCCTGATAGACCATATTCTCTTGATTATGTGAGAATAATTTTAAAAAATGCCCATGAATTACATGGAGATAGAGCATTTAGAGATGACCCTGCTATAGTTTGTTTTGCTGGTTATATTGGCGAGCAAAAAGTAATGTTAATAGGCGAACAAAAAGGTCGTGGAACAAAATATAAATTACATAGAAATTTCGGTATGCCACATCCAGAGGGTTATCGTAAGGTTTTAAGATTTGCTAAAATGGCTGAAAAATTTAAAATACCTATTGTATTTTTAGTAGATACTCCAGGTGCTTATCCTGGAGTAGGAGCTGAAGAGCGTGGTCAAAGTGAGGCAATTGCTACAAATTTATATGAATTAAGCGCTTTAAAAACGATAATTATTTCTATAGTAATTGGAGAAGGCGGAAGTGGTGGAGCTTTAGCTTTAGGTGTAGCTGATAAATTAGCTATGCTTAAAAATTCAGTGTTTTCTGTAATATCTCCTGAAGGTTGTGCTGCTATATTATGGAATGACCCAAGTAAAAGTGAAGCTGCAACAAAGGCTATGAAAATAAGTGCTGATGATTTATATGAGCAAGGATTAATAGATGATATTATAGAAGAAGGCATTGCTCATAGAAACAAAGAGATTACTGCAAATAATATACAAAATTATGTTTTAGAAAAAATAGAAGAACTAAAACCATTAAATCTTGATGAATTGGTTGCAAAAAGAATGCAAAAAATTCTCAAATTGGGTTCTTTTAATGAAGACAAATAATATTTATCCAAGTATCTTACTTGGATAATTTTAGGTTTGTATATGAAATATGTTTTTTTACTCAATATGGGTGGTGTAAATCAAATTGATGAATGTGAAGTATTTTTAAAAAATATGTTTAATGACCCAAATATTTTGGGAATAAAATCAGATTTTTTAAGAAGTCTTGTAGCATTTATGATAAGAAAATTTCGTATTAAATCTATGAAAGAAAATTATAATAAAATAGGTGGTAAAAGTCCTTTAACTAAAATCCAAAAATCTCTTTGTGATAAATTAAATTCTTTGCAAAAAGATTTTCATTTTGATTTTATATCAACTTATGTTCCGCCTTTTGCTAAAGAAGTCTTAGCTAAATATGATTTTAAAGATAATGATGAAATAATACTATTTCCTTTATATCCACATCATTCTATAACCACTACCACATCATCTTTGCAAGATTTTTATAAAAATTTTGATAAAAAAATCAATATAAAAGAAATACCTTATTTTTACCAAGATGAGCTTTATAATAATATTATTTTAAATGAGATACAAAAATATAAAAATATTGATTGTTTGATAATATCAGCACATTCTTTACCGATAAAAACTATAGAAAAGGGTGATATTTACGAAGAGCATATAAAAGAACATTTTGCTATATTAAAGGATAAATTGCAAAACGATTTTAAAGAAATTAAATTAGCTTATCAGTCAAAATTAGGACCTGTAAAATGGTTAGAACCTGCACTTAGTGATGAATTAGATAAATTAGGCAATAAAAGTGTTTTAATATATCCACTATCATTTTGTATTGATTGTTCTGAAACTATTTTAGAATTAGATATTGAATATAGACATCAGTATAAAGGTGATTATAATGTGTGTAAATGTCCAAATGATAGTGAAGATTTTGCTAAATATATCTTAAGCAAATTGGAATTTGCAAATACTAATTTAAATTATGAAAGTCAAAATAAAATTTAAGCTTAAAATGATTTTTTATAACTAATATAAATAACCTATCAAAAGAATTTCAATAATTTTACTTATTTATAATTGGTATCTTATTTATTCTTTATAATTTATATTAAGTTTTGAAATTCTTATTTCAATTTTTTAGATTTTATGGTATTTATAGATAGATTTATTTAGAGTATAAAATAGTAGTTTGGCTAAAATTAGATTTAAAAAAATAAACTTTTATTTTAAATTCCATAGTTTTTTAAGTTAAGATATATATTTTATTAAATTTTTTAAACTAATTTTAAAAGTATAAAAGATTAGAGTTTTAAGTGTTTTTTATTAGCAAAGCAAATAAAATTATAATTAAAATTGTAAAAATAACATTAAAAAATGTAAGTAGTAAATATATATCATATACAAAATGTGGCGAATTTTTAAAATACTTGATTGTAATATCGCTTAAAGTTTTATAATGGAATTTAAAGAGCTTTTAAAGTATAAAAACTAATGCACGAAAAATATGTATAATCGTTATTAAATTTTACAAAATAGGCAAAATTAAATTAATCTTGCTAAGTCCTTAAAATCATATTTTAATGATATTTTATGTAGTTTGAGTTTTTAAAAATAATATTAAGTCAAGCTTAAGCAATATATTCCATAAAAATTCATCTAACTTTAGCGAGTAAAAAAAGTTCTTGGCTTTAAATATTTTTATCTATAATTTAAAGCTAATAGTAAGTTTTTGTTATCACAATTTTGAAACGCTGCAATGGTTAAGAATATTGATTTATAAGGCAAATATTTGCTTTGTAATTTTTTATATTTTAATTTAATAAATTTAAAAATTAATAGATTTTTTCTATTCAAAAACTTATTCTGATTTATTTTTACTTAGAAGGGGATGGACACAAACTTCATTTAGTTATTCTCGTATCCTTATTGCATAATTAGTCATTATCTTTGTTTTAACATAATCTAGGTTTTTCTAACCTTTATACTTACTTATATTTATAAAAATCAAGGTAGGTTTATTAACAGCAGTTTTATATTCTAGTTGTTATTTCATTTATTTTAAGGTTAAATATTATGGAATTTAAAATAAGAATTTGTATTTGAAATTTATAATTTAAATTCCATAATTTAATATGAAAAATTACTAATAAAAGCTATTTAAAATACTATTAATTGCGTATGTTTTAAATTCTAATATTTTAGATTTTATAAATAAGTTTAGTTTTAAAATTTAGAATTTAAAATGAGAATTTGATTTTTAATACAGATTATATTTATGTTATTTTTATTAGCTGTAATACCTTTAAAACTCTTAATAACTTAGATTTAAATTTTAAAGATTTTATCTACAATACTAAAAACATTATAAAATATTTTATCATCTATGATTGAAACTTTTTTATTAATACCCTTTGCGTTTAATAATTCTATTAATTTTTCTAAATCATCTGGATTAAGCAATTCGGTGTTTATAATGCTGCTAAAGAATTTGTTTTTATAAGATAGATGTAAAATTTTGTGTGATGAAAATCTAATGTTTAAATATTCGAAATAATATTCTTTTAAATTATCATAATATATCCTTGTTTTACTAAAAAGCCTAATGATTTCAAAATACTCATCATAACAGATAATTTTTCTTATCATAAGTGGAAAAAGCATAAAACGAAAATGGTGAGGAAGGGCAAATAAAACAAATAGCAATATCACTAAATAACCATCATTCAAATACAAAGAACAAGCAAAAATTAAAATGATAAACAAGCATACAATAACATTAGGAAATAATAAAAATAGTGATTTATATATAGAAAACAATAAGCTTTTTTTAAGATTTACTATCAGAATTATTTCTTTATCATTTTGCATAATATAAGCCTTTTTTTGATAATTTAAGATTACATTATTTTAGCAATTAAATTAGTTAGCTTTAACACTAATTAAAATATATTTAAACTAAATTCTTATTTTCAATTATATAATGTTTTAATTTTTATGCTATTAAAATTGGGCTTTAATTAATGAGTAAATTGCGAGAAAATCTCGCAATTTTTTATTTAAAGTTTAGATTTTTTACATCCTCATCAACTTTTTTCATAGTTTCTGTTGGTAGAGAACCTGTTGGTGGTTTGTGATCTAGTTTTAGAGGTGCTGCTGGAATTGTTGCTGTTTTTGTTAATTCAATTTTAATTCCATAAGGAGCTAACGCATTTGCTAACTCTGCTTGTCCTTCTCTAGCTACTTCTTTACATTGACCTATAATTCTCATAAATTCTTGTGGTGAGTGGAAGCCATAGCTATTTTCACTAAATGATACGTCCCATCTAATATGTGCTTTTCTATGAGCATATTGTGCTTTTTCTATAACTTTTGAAATAGCATCATCTCTTGCTTTATCTTCAAGATTTGCAAATTCAGGAAGTTTTGCTAATTCTTCACGAGCTGTTTTTATATCAGCAATTAATGCTAATAAGTTATTTTCACAACCTCTAAGCTCATAAGCGTGGCGATTTTGAATAAAGCTAATTCTATCTTTTAATACTTGTTCGCTTTGTGGATGGCAAGTTTTGCAAGCTGCATTTATATCAGCTAATGGAGATAGTATATTGTGATTAGTTACTTTGTTTGCTCCATCTCTTTTGTATGGCATATGACAATCTGCACAAGTTACACCACTTCTATAATGTAAAGAGCTTGAATACATTTCAGCTTCTGGGTGTTGCATTTTAATTATTTTTGTTTTTGTATCTTTTTGAATGTAATCATATGGGAATTCGCCATTTGCAAATTTTTCATCATAGTATTCATCAAAATTCTCTATTTTAAATGCTTCATCTTTTTTCCATTTTGTCCATGGGAATGTTAAAGTGCTATCTTTACCTTCAAAATAATACTCAACGTGGCATTGCATACAAACATAATTTCTCATTTCTTTTCTACTAGCTTTGATACCACTTTTAGCGTCTGCTTCATAGCCTCTTAAAACCATAGCATTAACAAAAGCAGGGCGAGTTACACGAAGGCTCATATCATCTGGGTTATGACAATCTGCACAGGTTGATCCCATATGAGAGCCGTGAATTCCATCTCCGTATTTTTCTTCTACTTTTTTCATAACATCAAAATAAGGCATTTTATTCATATTTGTCCAAGCTTCTTTCATAGCTTCGCCTTTTTCACCAAATGCGTCAAAAAATCCCATTTTCTTTGCACCCATTACTTCAGTTTTACCCAGCATAAAACTTGGGCTTAATTTATCACTTTTATAAATAGCAGTTAAAAATCCAGTATGGCAATTTACACAAGCACCAGGCTGACCTTTAAATGCAGGTAATCCGTGAGCATTTAGATATTCTTTATTGTTTCTTTTTGTTTCCATTTGGTCAATTTGTGAGTAATAGTGAGTTCTTGGTTTAGAATAATCAACCGCAAAAGCATATCCATTCCAAAATGTTGTTGCAGCCGGCCAGCGAATAATCTTACTATAAGGTAAGCTTCCACCAAATGGTGTTTCAATATACTCATCTTTCATTTGTAAATAACCATCTAATTGAGCTGGGAAATTTCTACCCCATTTTGCAAAATCTGGTTCTTCATCACTAATTTCAAAAGTTTTTAATGGTTGAGTTTTACTTTCACCTTTATGTTCTGCAATGTTTGTATTAAGTGCAAATAAGCCTGCACCACCTAAAGCAGCTACCACAATAGCCGCAACATAAACTGATTTTGACATATTTTCTCCTTTTAATTATGTAAATGACCTATTGTTCTATGACAGCTAAGGCAATCAAGTGGCTCGCTATTTAATTTTGTCGTTGCATTGATTGCATTATGTGCGTAGTCTTTATGACAAGTCGCACAATTGCGATTAACATCTTCGTGTGTCATTTCGGTAGGTTCTAAATTAGGTGGATTTCCTCCTACTGTAAAATAATAGCCGTGTTTTAATCCGTGATAAGCTTTTTTAGTCCAATAAGCTACCACATCACCTTGAGGTAAATGACAATCTACGCAACCTGCATTGCTTGAATGCTCACCTTTTGCCCAACTATCATAAACATCTGTCATAATATGACATTTGCTACAGGCTTCAGGTTTAGAAGTCATCATTAAAAAGCCATCTGCTATTATAAAAGTATAAATTCCACCACCAATAAAAATCCCAATTACTATGCAAAGGGCTAATAAAAGTTTGTTTGTTGGTTTTTTCATTTATACACCTTGTGAAAATTTGAAACACTACTTTAATATAAAAAAGCTTAAAAATAATTGATGGCAATTAATATATTTTTTTAAATTTAATTTAATTTTTAAATATTTTATATTATTTTATGAATGTTTTTTCAATTTTTATTGAATTAAGAATTTTAAGTTAATTTAATGTTGATAATATTTATGCGCTTTACTTTAAAAAAAATATTAATCTTAATCAATAAGATTTTAAAGCAAATAATCTAATCTATTTTTACATTATTATTATAAGGAGAATAAATGCAAAGACGAGATTTTTTAAAGAGCACAGCAGTTGCAAGTGCAGCAGCTTGCATAAATCCTACTATTGCTTTAGCAAAAGACGAAACAAGTGAATGGACTTGGGATAAAGCAGTTTGTAGATTTTGTGGAACTGGCTGTGGTATTATGGTTGCTACTAAAAATGGCAAAATTGTAGCTACTAAGGGCGACCCTGAAGCACCTGTAAATCGTGGTTTAAATTGTATTAAAGGATATTTTAATGCAAAAATTATGTATGGAGAAGACAGACTTGTAACGCCTTTATTAAGAGTAAATGCTAAGGGCGAATTTGATAAGAACGGAAAATTTGCTCCAGTATCTTGGAAAAGAGCTTTTGATGAGATGGAAAAACATATGAAAAAAGCTTTAAAAGAGCAAGGTGTAAATGGTATAGGAATGTTTGCAAGTGGTCAGCATACTATTCAAGAAGGATATGCTGCTTCAAAATTATTTAAAGCTGGTTTTAGAAGCAATAACATAGACCCAAATGCTAGACATTGTATGGCAAGTGCTGTTATTGGTTTTATGCAAACATTTGGTATTGATGAGCCTGCAGGTTGCTATGATGATATTGAACTTACAGATACTATTATTTGTTGGGGTTCAAATATGGCTGAAATGCATCCAATTTTATGGAGCCGTGTAAGTGATAGAAAATTAAGAGACCCTGAAAAAGTAAAAATTGTAAATCTTTCAACCTATACAACAAGAACTAGCGACATTGCTGATATGGAACTTATATTTACTCCAAGTTCTGATATTGCAATATGGAATTATATTGCTAGAGAAATTGTATATAACAATCCAAAAGCAATTGATTGGGAATTTGTAAAAAATCATTGTGTATTTACAACAGGATTTGCTGATATTGGATATGGAATGAGAAATAATCCAAATCATCCAAGCTTTAGCGAAGCTGAAAAAGATACCGTTGCTAAAGAAAATGCAATCACTTTAGATAAAGATGAAGCAATAGCATTAAGTCATTTAGGTGTAAAAGATGGCGAAAAATTTGAAATGAAACATCAAGCTCAAGCAGCACTTAACTGGCAAATTCAATTTGAAGATTTCAAAAAAGCACTTGAACCTTATACATTAGATTATGTTGCAAGCGTAGCTAAAGGAAATCCTGATGAAGATATAGAAGAATTTAAGAAAAAATTAAAAGCATTAGCTGATTTATATATTGAAAAAAGTAGAAAGGTAGTAAGCTTTTGGACTATGGGCTTTAACCAACATACTCGTGGTAGTTGGGTAAATGAACTTGCATACACTGTGCATTTATTAGTAGGAAAACAAGCAAAACCAGGTGATGGAGCATTCTCTTTAACAGGTCAGCCAAGTGCTTGTGGAACAGCAAGAGAAGTTGGAACTTTCGCACACCGCTTACCTGCTGATTGGGTTGTAGCAAATCCTAAACATAGAGCTAAAAGTGAAGAGCTTTGGAAAGTTCCTGAAGGAACAATTAATGGTGTTCAAGGAAATCACTTTATGCAAATGATGAGAAATCTTGAAGATGGAAAACAAAAATTCGCATGGGTTATGGTAAATAATCCTTGGCAAAATACTGCAAATGCAAATCACTGGATAAAAGCTGCTAGAGAAAAAGATAATTTTATAGTAGTAAGTGATTGCTATCCTGGAATTAGTGCAAAAGTTGCGGACTTAATTTTACCTACAGCTATGATTTATGAAAAATGGGGAGCTTACGGAAACGCAGAAAGAAGAACTCAACATTGGAGACAACAAGTATTGCCAGTTGGCGAAGCTATGAGTGATTTATGGCAATTATTAGAGCTTAGCAAACGCTTTAAATTAAGCGAAGTTTGGAATGAAGTAAAAATTGATGAAAAGACAACATTACCAAGCGTATTAGAAAAAGCTAAAGAAATGGGATATAAAGAAGATGATACTTTATATGATGTTTTATTTGCTAATAAAGAATGTAAAGAAATTTCATTAGATGATAGTGAAAGCTTAAAAGATTGGTTAAATAGCGAAGTTAAAGGCGATAGTAGAAATGTAAAAGGTAGTGATGGCAATGTATTTAAAGGCTATAATTTCTTTATTCAAAAATATTTATGGGAAGAATATAGAAAATTCGGAGCTGGTCACGGACACGATTTAGCTAGTTTTGAAACTTATCATAAGGTAAGGGGCTTAAGATGGCCTGTTGTTGATGGTAAAGAAACTCAATGGAGATTTAATACAAAATACGATGTATATGCTAAAAAAGCAAATCCTGAAGGTGATTTTGCATTCTATGGGGATTTTGATAAATCAATTAAAAGTGGTGATTTAGTAAAACCAACAAGTGAAGAAGCAACAGCAATTACAAATAAAGCTAAGATTTTCTTTAGACCATTTATGAAAGCACCTGAAAGACCATCTGAAGAATATCCATTCTGGTTATGTACTGGTAGAGTTTTAGAGCATTGGCATAGTGGAACAATGACAATGAGAGTTCCTGAATTATTCCGTGCAGTTCCTGAAGCTATGTGCTATATTCATCCAGAAGATGCTAAAGCTTTAGGAGTTGAGCAAAGAGAATTAGTATGGATAGAATCTCGCCGTGGAAAAGTTAAAGCTCGTATTGATATGCGTGGAAGAAACAAACCACCAAGAGGTCTTGTTTATGTTCCTTGGTTTGATGAGAATGTTTATATTAATAAAGTTACATTAGATGCAACTTGTCCAATTTCAAAACAAACTGATTTTAAAAAGTGTGCAGTAAAAATAACTAAGGCGTAATATTTATGAGAAGGCAATTTTTTACAAATACTATAAAGATTTTAGCAGTTGGTGTTGGAACTTTTAGCATATTCAAATTAAACGATACACCAAAAAGTGAAAGCAAAATTGAACTTAAAAAGAGTTTTTTTCTACGCCCACCAGGAGTTGTTAGTGAAAAACATTTTTTGGCTAATTGCATTCGTTGTGCTAAATGTGTAAAAGCTTGCCCTTATAATACTTTAAGTTTAGCTAAGATAGGGGAATTTGCTAGTTTAGGAACTCCTAAATTTAGTGCAAATGAAATTCCTTGCTATTTATGCGATGATTTGCCTTGTATTAAGGCTTGTCCGACAGATGCGCTAGATAAAAGTATTAATAAAATTTCTTTAGTAAATATTGGTCGTGCAATAGTAGATGAAAGCTCTTGTGTAGCTCATTTTGGAATTCAATGTGATGCTTGCTATAGGGCGTGTCCTTTTATAGATAAAGCTTTAAAGCTTGAATATAAAAGAAATGAGCGAACTAAAAAACATGCAATGTTAGTGCCTAAGGTTGATTATGATTATTGTGTGGGTTGTGGTTTATGCGAAAAAGTTTGTATTACTAAAAAGCCAGCTATTGTTATTTTGCCTACTAGTTTTATATTGGGTGAGAGAAATGATAATTATGTTAAAGGCTGGGTTAGTGGTGATGATGAAAGATTAAAACACATAGATACTAGCAAAAAACACGATGAGAAAAAAGCTATAAATTACCTAAATGATGGAGAATTTTAATGAAGATATTAAAAAATAAATATTTGATTTTAAGAAGATTTATCCAATTAGGACTTTTAGCTTTATTTATATTACCTAGTGCTGATTTTATTTTAAAAGGAAATCTTAGCTCTTCGCTATTATTTAATAGTATTAGCTTAAGCGACCCTTTTGCGTATTTGCAAATATTTTTAGCAACTTTTACTCTTAATGTGGGATTATTTATATCTGCATTTTTAGTTTTTATTATTTATGCTTTGTTTTTAGGTCGTGCATTTTGTTCTTTTGTTTGTCCTGTTAATTTGATTACAAATTTAGCAGATTTTATCAAGCAAAACACAAGTTTTAAAAGCTCTAAGCTGACTAATTTTAAACAAAACACTAGATATTTTATATTATTTAGTATTTTGATTTTGTGTTTGATAGCAAATGAGCCAGTATTTGAAAAGTATTCTCATATAGGAATAATTACTAGGGGAATAATTTTTATGCAAACTTCGGCTATATTTGTTGCAATTATTATATTTTTACTTGATTTATTTGTGCAAAGGAATTTAGTTTGTTCGCATCTTTGTCCATTAGGTGCTTTTTATAGTTTAATTTCAAAATTTGCTATGTTAAAAGTAAGTTATGATTTAAATAAATGCACTAAATGTATGAAATGCAAAATGATTTGTCCAGAAGCTCAAGTATTATCACTTATTACAAAATATAGTGGTAATGTTAGCAATAGTGAGTGCATTAAGTGTGCTAGATGTATTGAAGTATGCGATGATGATGCACTTAATTTTAATTTAATTAATTTTTTGAAAGGAAAAAAATGAAAAAAATATTTTTAAGTTTAGCTGCTAGTAGTTTGTTGATTGCTGCTAGTGTGAGTGATACTGAAATTGGTTTAAGAAAACATTCACTAAACGATGAAACAAAATTAGAAATCAAGAATTTTACATACTCTGAAAAAGAAGCTGGAGAAGCAGAGCGTTTTGAAAGAGCTTATTTAAATGCTCCACCACAAATTCCACACAATGTAGAAGATTTTTTACCAATTACTCAAGATAATAATATGTGTCTTAGCTGTCATGATTTAGGTGCTGATAATGAGCGTGTAAAGCTTAGTATTGAAGAAGCAACTCCTATGCCAGCAAGCCATTATTATGATTTAAGAAATGAGAAAAAACTTGATTCTATATCTCAAGCAAGATATAACTGCGTTCAATGCCACGCACCACAAGCAAATATTGATAGTGGAATCAAAAACACATTTAAGCCTGATTTTAGAAATGATGAATTAGGCAAACATCGTTCAAATTTACTTGATGTAATAAATGAAGGATTAAAGTGAAAAAATTGCTATTATTTATAGCTAGTTTAGGTTTAGCAAGTGAGCTAAACCTAAATGAATTAGAATATTTAGAATATGATTGTTATATAAACTATATTAATAATGAATTTGTGGCGTGTGGCAATGATATTTATAAAAATAATGATAAGGTTTTAAGCCTTGATGATAATATTATTTTTATTGATGATTACGATAGTAGCATTTTAGCAATTAGTTCAAAAGATGGATTAAAGACTTTAAACATTTATAAAGATAATAAATTATTGAAATTTAAAATCTCAAGCGATATTAATAAGGCATTTTTATACAAAGATAAAATAATTCTTACTTCTTTAGGAAGCGAACTAATCATAAGAGATTTATCATTTAACTTAATAAAAAAAGTTCATTTTTCAAATGCAAGCATAAATGCTGCAAGTATTAATAAAGAAAAGGCAAAAATTGCTTTAGGATTTGAAAGTGGAAAAATAGTTGTTTATGATTTAAATTCTAATGATTTTATAAGCAAGGAAGTTCATAAAGATAATATTTATAATGTAGATTATAAAAAAGATAATATTATTTCTTGCTCAACTGATAGAAAAGTTATAATTAATGATGACAAATTAAATGAAATTACTAATATAGAAAGTGATAATTTAGTTTATAATTGCGCTTTAAGTGATAATTTAAACTTTGCTTATTCTTGCGATTTAGAAAATAATATTTGTATAGGTAAGGATAAAATAAATATAGGTAATTTATATCTTAATTCAATATTATTTGATAAAAATACATTAAAGCTCAATGCTTATTCAAAAATTTTATACAAAAAGGATTTTTAATGATTTCATCTTTAGTAGTTATTGCAAATGAAGAATTTGAAAACGAAATAAAAAATATAAAAGATGCCAACATAGAGCAAGTAATTGATAAAAAATTTATCGTTTTAATTGAAGCTAGTGATTTTGACAATACTTTAGCAACTTTTAATGCCATTAAGCGATTAGATAGTGTTATAGATGTTAATATGGCTTTTAGTGAAGCTAGTGAATTTGATTTAGAAATTAACGCTCAAAAAATAGCAGATAAAGTAAATGCTTTAGGCAATGCAGAGAATATTGAGTATTATGGAAACATTTATAATAAATATTAATAATTTAACTCGTAATTTTTTTATATTTTTATCTTTTAATATAAAATTCTTATAAGTATTATAATTTTAGATTATAATACTTACTCACATTTTTAATTAGATTAAAAAATTAATTTATTTTTAAGGAGAAGCTATGAATAAGCTTTTATGGATAGTTGTTGCTATTCTTGGAGCATTTTGTATGGGCGTTATTGCTTTAAATAATGGCGAAACAATAAATGCTGCTTGGATAGTTGTAGCTGCTGTTTGTATTTATACAATCGGCTATAGATTTTATGCTTTGTTTATAGAAACTAAGCTTTGCGGCGTTGATGCTACTAAGATTACTCCTGCTGTAGCACTTAATGATGGAAAAGACTTTGTTCCTACAAACAAATATGTTTTATTTGGCCATCACTTTGCTGCAATTGCAGGTGCAGGACCACTTGTTGGACCAATCCTAGCAGCTCAAATGGGATATTTGCCTAGTGTATTATGGATATTAATTGGTGGCGTTTTAGTTGGTAGCGTGCATGATTTTGTTGTGCTTTTTGTATCAAGCAGACGCGGTGGAAAAAGTCTTGGCGAAATGATTAAAGACGAGATGGGGAATTTCGTTGGTGTTGTTTCTATGATAGGAATTTTTCTTATTATGTTAATTATCATTGCTATTTTAGCTATGGTTGTTGTAAAAGCTTTAGCACATTCTCCTTGGGGGACATTTACAATAGCTTCAACAATTCCTATTGCTATTTTTATGGGAATTTATATGAGATTTATTCGCCCAGGTGCAGTCGGAGAAGCTAGTATAATTGGCTTTGTTTTACTTATGATAGCTTTATATTTAGGAAAAGTTGTATCAAACGACCCTGATTTAGCAAGACATTTTGATTTTAGCGTTCTTGAACTTAGCTTTATAATGATGGGCTATGGAATGATAGCTGCGATTTTACCGGTTTGGTTTTTACTTGCACCAAGAGATTATCTTTCAACATTTTTAAAAATCGGTGTAATTTTGATAATGGCTATTTGTGTTGTTTTAGTTTCTCCTGAAATTAAAATGGCAAAAGTTACACATTTTATAGATGGCACAGGCCCTGTGTTTGCAGGTGGATTATTTCCATTTTTATTCATAAATATTGCTTGTGGGGCGATTTCAGGCTTTCACGCATTAATTTCTAGTGGAACAAGTCCAAAAATGCTAGAAAATGAAACACAAGCAAAAATGGTAGGCTATGGTTCAATGCTAATGGAGAGTGCGGTTGCTATTATGGCTTTAATTGCTGCTTGTATACTTCAACCTGGAGTATATTTTGCAATAAATTCAGCACCAGCAATTATAGGCACGACACTTGAGAGTGCGAGTGCAGCTATTAGTGCTTGGGGATTTAGCGTAACTCCTGCTGATATTCAAACACTTGCTAATGATATAGGCGAGAGCACTATATTAAGTAGAACAGGTGGAGCACCTACATTTGCAATAGGCTTATCATTAATTATTCACGAGCTAATCGGTGGAAAGGAAATGATGGCATTTTGGTATCACTTCGCTATTTTATTTGAAGCATTATTTATCTTAACAGCGGTTGATGCGGGAACTAGAACTTGTAGATTTATGGTTCAAGATATGTTAGGAAATGTTTATAAGCCACTTGCAAACACAAGTAATTTAGGAGCAAATATATTCGCTACTTTAATTTGTGTTGCTGGATGGGGCTGGTTCTTATATGGTGGTGCTATTGACCCACTTGGTGGAATTTATTCACTTTGGTCGCTTTTTGGCGTATCAAATCAACTTTTAGCAGTAGTTGCTATGTTTTTATGTGGCTCTGTATTTATTAAAATGGGAAAAAGAAAGTATATCTTAGCTATTGTTTTACCTGCGCTTTTTGTAATCTCAACTACATTTACAGCAGGTATTGCAAAGGTATTACCACAAAGTGAAAGCAAAATCGCAAACTCAATTTCTCACGTAGCAACAGCTCAAATTAATTTTGCTAAAGCTGATGAATTATTAGTAAAAATTAATGCAGGAGATAATAGTGAAGCGACTTTAAAAGAATTTAATAAAGCTAAACAAGTGGCACATTCTAATGTAGTAAATGCTATTTTAACGATTTTCTTCTTATTAGTTACCATAATAGTTGGAATTAAATTCGTTCTAATTTGGAAAGAAAGTTATTCTAATAGGTTTAGCATTCCACTTAAAGAAGTGGTTTATGAAAAAGCAGCTTCGTGAGTTTTTTTACGCAATGCTTGGAGCACCTGATTATGAAAAATATTTAGAGCATTTTAAGAAAATGCACCCTGATAAAACTCCTTTAACTAAAAAGGAGTTTTTCATAGAACAAACAAGCAAGCGTAAAACAAAATGCTGATAAATTTAAGTAGCTAGTTAGCTAATACAAATTATCTTTATTAGCACATATTTTTATCTTTTTTTTATAATTTTATTTTTAAAAATCTTGAATAATTATTAAATAATTTTAATCCATTAACTTCTTGTTAGCGGGGGGGGGTATTACAATAGCTCTTTTATTTAATCAAAGGAGTCATTATGGACAAAAGTTCTTATTTAATGTTGCTTGATAATAAAATATCAAGCGAGCAAAAGTTTATGCTAAGCAATAAACTTGACAGCTTAAGTGAAGAAAAATTTAAAAATCTTTCTTGTATTAATTACAAACACCCTATATTGGCAATGAATTTAGGGTTTTTCTTCGGGATATTAGGTATTGATAGGTTTTATCAAGGTAATAGGTCTTTAGGTTTTTTAAAATTAGGAATATTTTTAATAGGCTTAATTAGTGTATTTCTTTTTATAGGGATATTTATTTTATGGGCTTTATATATTTATGTTTTAATAGATATTTATTTTGTATATAAAGCAATTCAACAAAGTAATTATCAAAAAATTTTACAAGCTATAGGCTAAGTAATAATTGGTTTTCAATACCAAATAACGGCAAAATTAGTGCAAAAGATAATAGCAAAGAACAGAATTATTAAAAGCTAAATAATTTGTAAGATTAAATATTGCAAAGTTATTTTGCCTATATTTTGCCTTTAATCCATTTTAAAATTAAAAATAAAGAAAATAAAATTAAAGGAAAAAAATGAAAAAAAAGAAAAATATCGGTATTGGTGTTATTGTAGGTTTAATAGCTGCTAGTTTATTTAGCACTAAGGTATTTACTCTTATGTTGTATTTAAAGAATCCTAATAACCCTTATAACTCGTTGAAAAATATTGAAGCAACAATTAACTTAGTAAAAAGTGTAGGGGAATTTGATAAATTTATATCGCAAGAGCGTTTGGCATTAGAACTATATGCTTCTTATGGTTTAACTTTTATCTTAGGATTTGTAATAGCGTTAATAGCATTATATTTTATGCAAAAAGCTAAGAATAAAAATAAAATACAAAACTGATTTAATATTTTTATCTTAAAGTTATAAAAACATTAAGCTCTATTATTTTTATAACAAAGCTTAATGTATAAATAAAAATTAAAATTATGATTAGACTAATTTTTTAAATACTAGAATTTAAAATCATCAAGAAGTTAAATAAATATCAAACTATAACTTTTTTTAAGATGAATTAGCAAGCATAAAATACTAATAAGCTAAGTATTTTTATAGGTTTTTGTTTATAAAAACCATTGTAAAATCCTTTTAAAAATAATATTATATAAAAAATAATTTTAAGGATTAATATGAAAAAACCAACAAAAGCACAAATGCAATTAATTAAAAAATTACCATTTAAATACCAAATAATTGCTTTAATTATTTTTTTAGTAGTTGCAAATTTTTCTTATTTTACTTCTTTTACTAAAGAGTATTCACTAGAAAAAGTAAGTGATGGAGATACTATAGTTTTGCTTAGCAAAGGAGAAAAAATCAAAGTGAGATTTTATGGTATAGATGCACCAGAAAGCGCTCAAGAATACGGGCAATTTTGTAAAAATATGCTAAGTGATTTTCTTAAAAATAAAGATATTAAGTTAGAGATTAAAGACAAAGATAAATATGGACGGGTTGTAGGCATTGTCTATGCTAATGGCGAAGATATAAATAAAGCAATGGTAAGAAATGGTTGTGCGTGGTCGTATCAAAACTATACGAAAAAATATTTAGATGATGAAAAATACGCAAGAGCCAATAAATTAGGATTATGGCAAGGTAAAAATCCACAAAATCCAAGAGAATTTAGATTAGAGCATAAAAGAGATTGATTAGCAAATCTTTTATGTTATCTTTAGATTTTATTTTAACTTAAGGAGAAAGCTATGGGATTTTTTGATAAACTCAAAGCAGCTTGTGGTATTCCTGATTATGAAGCTTATTTAAGAGAACATAAGGAAAAATACCCAAATGAAGAGCCTTTAAGCAAAGAAGAATTTTTAAAGCGTGAGAAAGAGCGTTTAAATTCTAATTGTGCTTGAGGTTAATTAAGAAGCAAGTTTGCTTATACAAGATTAAGGACAAGCAATGTTTAAAAAGCTTAAAGCATTTTTTAAAACAAAAACTCAAAGCTATGAAAAATATTTAGCTGAATGTGAAAAAACAGGCGAAAAGCCAAAAAGCGAAGAAGAATTTAAAACGATTAAAAAAAGTTGTTGATTATTTAAAAGAAGCTAGTTTAGTTTTACAAATTAATTTAAAATAATTCCTATTTTAAAATTAAAATAGGAATTATAAATATTAAAATCTTCTAAAAATTGTTGCTAAAATCCCACCTGAAATATTGTGCCACACGCTAAATAAAGCAGCCACAACAGCAGCTAAAGGATAAGCAGCAAAATGAGTAGTTGCTAGTGAAGCAGCTAAGCCTGAGTTTTGCATTCCTACTTCTATTGCTAGAGTTTTTTGTTTTGCTAATTCTAATTTAAAGATTTTTCCCGCAAAAAAGCCTAAAAGATAGCCTAAGACATTATGAAGCATTACAACTACTAAAATAATGCCTAAATTATCTAAGATTTTTGTTGCGTTTGCACCAACTACGCTCATTACTATAGCTACAATTCCAAAGGTTGAAATAAGTGGCAAAGTATCTTGTAATTTTTCAGTAATTTTAGGTAAAAACTTATGAGCTAAAACACCTAATAAAATAGGAATAATTATTACTTGAATAATGCTAACAAACATTGAAATAGCGTTAATATCAATGCTTTTTCCAACTAATAAATAAGTAATAAATGGAGTAATTATCGGAGCTAAAATCGTAGTGCAGCTTGTAATACTAACTGATAAAGCAACATCAGCTTTTGCTAGGTAGCTAATCACATTTGAGCTAGTGCCACCAGGACAAGCACCAACTAAAGCAACACCTATTGCTAAAGCACTATCAAGTTTGAAAACAAAAATCAAAACAAAAGCTATAAAAGGCATTATTATAAATTGTGCAAAAATACCTATAATCACATCTTTAGGTCTTAAAAATAATTCCTTAAAATCACTAGCTCTAACGCTAAGCCCCATTCCAAACATAATAATTCCAAGCAAATAATTAACATAACTTGTCTTAATGATATTAGAAATACTTGGATAAAACAAAGCAAAAGCAGTGCAAACTAAAACCAAAATAGCTAAATTTTTTGAAATAAAATCGCTAATTTTTTTCATAAAATCTCCTTTAAAAAACACGAAATTTATTAAATTAAACTTTAAAGTAAATTAAAAATGAAAATTAGTTTTTTATTAGTTTTATTAATTATTCTTTTGATAACATAAAGGCAAAATCAAAGGTAGAAAATATGAAAAAAATAATAGTAGTAGATACTTTAAATGTGCTATTTCGCTCTTATTATGCGATGAGGAATTTAAAAAGTGCAAAAGATGAAAAACCAATAGGAATGATATTTGGTTTATTAAATTTTATGTTAAAAATTGTTGAAGAAATTGAATGTGATTATGTAGTTTTTGCACTAGATAGCTCGGGCGGGTCATTTAGAAAAGAGCTTTTGCCTGATTATAAGGCTAATAGAAAAGAATTAGAGCCTGAATTAAAAGAGCAAATTCCAGTATGTATCGAGCTTATTAAAAAATCAGGATTTTTATCAATAGAAATTCCTAATTATGAAGCTGATGATATTATTGCTAGTGTTAGTAAGTTTGCTAAGCAACAAGGCTTATTTACTAGCATTTATTCAACCGATAAAGACCTTTATCAATTGCTTGATGATAATAATACCGAGTTAATTGGTAAGAATTATGAGATTATAAACGAGTTAGCTTGTATTGAGAAATTTGGCGTTAAGCCTTATCAAATGCTTGATTATTTAACCTTAGTAGGCGATAGTGCTGATAATTTTAAAGGTATTCCTGGTATTGGACCAGTTGCTGCTAAAAAATTATTAAACGAATACGATAGCCTTGATAATGTATATAAAAATCTAAATGTATTAGGTAATAAAAGTTCTCAAAAAAAATTAGCCGAACATAAAGATGATGCAGTTTTATCTAAAAAATTAGCAAAATTAGTTGATGATTTGCCTTTAGGAGATTTTCTAAGCAAGGCTAGTAAGCCAAGTATTAATATATTTAATAATATTGAAGATGAATTAAGAGAATTTGAATTATTTAAATTCTTAAAATTTATAGATAAACAAAACGAGATAAAAGAAGAAAAACAAGTAAGCTTAAAATATACAAAAACCTTATTAGATGATAAAGAAGAATTATTTAAGATTATAGACAATTTAGGTGATGAGGTTGGATTTGACACCGAAACAACAGGGCTTAATTATGATGATAAGATAGTTGGATTTTCGTTTTGCAATCAAGATAAAAGCTATTATGTTCCAATACTACATAAAAATGCAAAAAATATTGCTAAAGAAGATGCTATAAAAGCTATAAATAAGATATTTGAAAAAGTAATAATAGGTCATAATTTAAAATTTGATTTAAAAATGCTGAAAAATGACTTAGGTATTTCATATCCAAAGAAATTTAAAGATAGTATGATAGCTGCTTGGCTAATTGATTCAAGTTCTAAATACTCACTTGATTATCTTGCTAAGGAGTATTTTGATTATACTTGTTTAGCTTATGAAGAAGTAGTTAAAAAGGGCGAAAATTTTAGCGATATTGATACCAAATTAGCTTGTGAATATGCAAGCGAAGATGCGTTTATAACTAAAGCAATTTATGAACACGCTTTTAAAAACTTAGATGATGAACGCAAAAAAGAATTTGATTTTGAATGTGAGTTTATTAAAGTTTTAATTTCTTTAGAAAATAATGGAATTACACTAAATAAAGAAAAATTATTAAATCTTCAAAATATATTAGAGCTTAATTTAAAAGAATTAGAAAATCAGATATTTAATATGGTTGGCTTAAGCTTTAATTTAAATTCTCCAAAGCAACTTAAAGAGATTTTATATGATAAATTAAAACTACCTGATAATCATAAAGGCTCAACTAATGAAGCAGCCTTACAAAGCATAGAGCATCCTATTGCTGAATTGATTTTAGAATATAGAACCGCTAGCAAAGTCCTTAGCACCTATGTTTTACCATTGCTTGAGTTAAATATAAATAATCAAGAGAATTTCAAAGTGCGTTCAAACTTTTTACAAACAGGCACAGCAACAGGAAGACTTAGCTCAAACAATCCAAATCTACAAAATATCCCTGCTAGAAGCAAATACGCAAGTTATTTAAAAGAAGCTTTTATCCCGCAAACTGGTTATTCATTTATTAGTCTTGATTATTCTCAAATTGAGCTTAGAATGTTGGCTCATTTTAGCCAAGATGAAAATTTATTAAAAGCATTTTTATTTGATGAAGACATTCATACAAGAACTGCTATTGAGATTTTTGGCACGAGCGATAAAGATAAAAGAAATTATGCAAAAAGCATAAATTTTGGTCTAATTTATGGAATGGGTGCTAGAAGACTTAGTGAAGAGTTAAAAATACCATATAGCGATGCTAGTGATTATATTAAAAAATATTTTGCTTCTTTTAGTTTGATTAAAGAATATTTTGAAAATACAAAAAAACAAACAAAAGACTTAGGTTATATCAAAACGCTTTTAGGTAGGAAAAGATTTTTCAAATATACAAATGATATTAAGATAAATAATGCAAACGATAGAGAATGTATAAATAGCATTTTGCAAGGTTCGGCAGCAGATTTAATTAAATTAGCTATGATTAAGATTTATCCATATTTGAGTGAAAATGCAAAATTGAT
This sequence comes from Campylobacter sp. 2018MI10, assembly GCF_018501175.1. Lineage (NCBI taxonomy): Bacteria > Pseudomonadati > Campylobacterota > Epsilonproteobacteria > Campylobacterales > Campylobacteraceae > Campylobacter > Campylobacter sp. 2018MI10. Next base: position 26,399 of record NZ_JAHCZD010000017.1, read on the forward strand.
ATTGCAAATTCACGATGAATTAATTTTTGAAGTAAAAGATGAATATGTATTAGAATTTTCAAAAATAGCTCAAAATATAATGGAAAATGCTTATGGTTTAAAAGTTAAATTAAAAACGAGTTTGAGTGTTGGGAAAAGTTGGGATAAATTAAAATAAAGGGAAAGGTTATGGAAATAATATTTGCTTGGAATAAAGACTATGAAACAAATATTGATAATGTTGATAAGCAGCATTATTATTTAGTGCAATTAATCAATGAACTAGCTTTAAAATTAAGCGAAAAGAATTTAAATAAAAATGAGTTAGATGAAGCTTTTAATGGTATTTTAAACTATGCTAAAGAGCATTTTTCAGAAGAAGAAATGCTAATGCAAAATGTAAATATTTTTAGTGATTTTTTTCAAGAGCATAAATTAAGTCATAAAATGTTTATAGAACAAACTAAGCAATTATATGATGATGTTGGAGATGGCACTAATAAAGAAGCTGTTAAGAGTTTGTTAGAGTTTTTGATTTCTTGGCTTGCTTTTCATATTTTAGGGATTGACCAAAATATGGCAAAACAAATAGAATTAATTAATCAAGGTCTTGAAGCTAAAGAAGCTTATGAGATAGTAGTTCAAAATGAAAATAAGCAAACAGCACCTTTAGTAAAAGCTCTTAGTAATCTTTTAAATGTTGTAGTTAAGAAAAATAGTGAATTATTAGAACTTAAAAGAAATCTTGAATTAAAAGTGAAAGAGAAAACAAGAGAATTAGCAGCAACAAATCAAACTTTAAGAAGTATAGCTTTAACAGATGTATTAACAAATTTGCCAAATAGAAGACATTTATTTGAAGTTTTAGAAGTTATTTTAAATGAAGCTAAAGAAAATTCATTAATTACAAGTGGTTTAATGATTGATTTAGATAATTTTAAAGAAGTAAATGACACTTATGGACACGAAATGGGCGATAAGGTATTAAGAGAGTTTTCGCAAACAATCAAAGAAACTATTAGAACTGATGATGTTTTAGCAAGACTTGGTGGAGATGAGTTTTTTGTTTTACTACCAAATACAGATATTGATGGTGCTATGTTACTAGCAAAAACACTTTTAAATGTTACTAGAAGTTTAAATATTCAAGTAGGAAATAAGCTAGATGATAGATGGAAAAGTAGTATTAGTATAGGAGTGGCTACAATTTTACCTACTACTATTACAAATTCTAATGATTTTATGAAAAAAACCGATTTAGCAGTGTATGCTGCTAAAAATGCTGGCAAAAATTGCATAAAAGTATATAATGAAGAAATTTTAACTAAATGAATGTAATATTTTAAGATTTAAATAAAGGAAAAAATGTGGATTTAACAACGGTCTTAGGAATGGTTTTAGCTCTTACATCTATTTGCGTAGGGGATATTTTAGAAGGTGGTAACCCATTACACCTTATTCATATTTCATCGGTTTTAATCGTTTTACCAACAGCATTTTTCTCTACTATGGTTGGAACGAATAAATATTTTATAAAAGGAGCTTTTAAAGAGCTTAAAATAGTTTTTAAAGGTAGTGGGGTTAATTTTCAAGCAAGAACCGATCAGTTAATAGAATTTGCTTCTATTGCTAGAAAAGATGGGCTTTTAGCACTTGAACCAAAAGTAGCTGAAATAGATAATCACTACTTAAAATCAGCAATGATGATGATGGTTGATGGTAAAGATGTTGAAGAAATAAAAGAAAGTATGGAGCTTGATATTTCTCATTCAGAAACTTATTATGATGAGTGTAGGGAATTCTTTTGTCGTGTAGGTGAGTCTTGTCCTACATTTGGACTTGTTGGAGCGGTGTGCGGTCTTATGCTAGCACTTCAATTACTTGATAATCCGCAAGCAATGGCGATGGGTATTGCGGGTGCATTTACGGCTACGGTTACAGGGATTTATTGTTGTTATGGAGTGTTTGTGCCTTGGGGAAACAAAATCAAAGGTAACGGACATGATTTAATAGTAGAAAAAGAGCTTATGATGGCTGGGGTAGTTGGTATAGCAGAAGGTGCAAATCCAAGAGATTTAGAGCAAAAGCTATTTTTATATTTCCCACATGGTTTAGTGCCTAAATCACAATTTGGTGAATAATAATGTCTAAGAAAAAAAAGTGCCCACCAATACCAGCATGCGAGAAATGGGCTGTTCCTTTAGCAGACTTTTTCTCATTATTACTAGCGTTATTTATCGCACTTTATGCTATTGCTTCGGTAAATACTGATAAAGCAAAGGCTTTAACTAAAGAATTTGTAAAGATTTTTGATTTTCCAAGCACGCAGGTGGTAGAAAAAGAGAGTAAAACAGATGGCAAACATAGCCCATCAAATAACGAAGAATCTCGTGCTTTACAAGCTCAAAATATAAATCAGCAAGAAAGTATAGAAAAACTAAAAGCTATCTTAGATCAAAGAGAAAACCAATTCTATATGGAACTTCCTTCAATATTGTTATTTAATAAAGATGAAACTAGAGTTGCAAATAGTGATGATATTTTATATCTTAAAAGAATTAAAATGATTATGCAAGGCTTAGGAGATGGGGTTCAGCTTGAAATTCGTGGATTTAGCGATAATGATGATAGTTATTTAACAAGTTTTGATTTAGCAACTGCAAGAGCTAGAGAAGTCCTTGAGATACTTATTAAAAGCGGGGTTGATTCATCAAAACTTAGTATCAAAAGCTATGGAGCAAACAATCCTAGATTTGATAATAATAGTTTAGAATCTGCAAAAAATAATAGAGTTGAATTATATTTTAAAACTGATATAAACGATATAAAATCTCAAAAAACAATACTTGATGCAGTAGAAAAAGTTAAATAATTTTATATATATTTAAAGTTTTAAGGAATTTCAAATTCTTTTAAAGCTTTAAATATTACATTTTTACTACTTTTATCTTTTATAAATTAATAATAAAAACCTTATACTTATTTTACATATAATTAATTGTGTAATTTTGTAACAATTTTAGTTAAGTTTTTATATTTTTACTTTTTTTCACATTTTTTCACACTACATTTTCAAAAAGGAGAAAAAATGAGACCAGAAGAGTTAAGAGCTTTAATTTCAAAAAACATATTTTAAAATTAAAGCTTAAAACTATAATGCTAAAAATGATTTAATAATTTTACTTTGTAATTAAAATTAAAGCTATTTTTTAAAGCATTACTTACATAATCTTTTGCATTTTTACAAGCTGTTTTAATATCTTCGTTTAAAGCTAAATTACAAGCAATTGCAGAGCTTAGAGTACAACCCGTGCCGTGAGTTACAATATTTTTTATTTTTTCGCCTTTAAAAATAGTAATTTCACCATTTTCGCTTAAAAAATCACTTGCTTTTAAATGTCCACCTTTTAACAAAACCTTACAATTTAGAGTTTTTTCTAGACTTTTTGCTGCATTTATTGCATCTTTTTCATTTGTGATTTTTTCGCCCAACAAAACTTCAGCTTCATATAAATTTGGAGTAATCAAATAAACATTTTTTGCAAAATCTTTTATAGCATTAATCGCTTTTTCATCAAGTAATCTTGCACCACTTGTAGCCACCATTACTGGATCTAATACGATTTTACTATATCCATTTAGAGTATTTTTAACACAATTTATAATTTCTTCATCATAAAGCATTCCGATTTTTATGTAATCTATTTCGCATTCATCAAAACAAGCTTTTATTTGAGCTTTTATAAAATCTGCATCAACTTTTAAAACGCCAAAAACTCCGCTAGTATTTTGAGCAGTTAAGGCTGTAATTACACTCATTGCATACATTTTATGAGCTTGAATTGTCTTTATATCAGCTTGCAACCCAGCCCCACCAGATGGGTCACTTCCAGCTATGCTTAATATCTTTTTCATTTAATTCTCCTATGTTTTTAATATTTATTTTTGCATTTTCGCAATTGATTCCAATGCTAAAAATGTCGTTTTTATTAGCTAAATCAATTATTTTAGAGCTATCATCAATTAAAATAAATTTATTAGTATTTAGCTTATTCATACAAGTTTTTAAAGCTATTTGAGTAGTTTTTAAATATTTTCTTTCATCTTGAATGAAAACAAATTCATCTAAAATATCAAATCTTTTTAAAACAAGTTTTGCAAATGGACTAGCTGTATAAATACATTTTTTATAAGCTCTAAATTTGGCTAAAAACTCATTTACACCTATACATAAATTAGCTTCTTTGCTATAAAAATCAATGCAAGTTTTAATGATTTTTTTACTTAATTTAGTTTTGTTTAATTCATCAATTTTTTTAAGCCCATCATAAAAACTTAAATCATCTAAATTATATCCATTAGCTAATTCTTGCCAAAAGCCAACGCTATCAATGATTACGCCATCAAGGTCAATTATAAAAGAGAAATCTTTTTCCATAATTTTTCGCAATTTGCTTTATAATTTTGATTTTCATAAATCGCACTTATACAAGCTATATTTTTTATTTTAAATTCTTTTAAATTGTCTATATTTTGATAATTTAATCCTCCTATTGCCACTTTAGGAATATTTATTTCTTGCACTATTTTTATTAGGTCATTTTTGCTTAGCATTTTTGCATCTTTTTTAGTATTGCTCTCATAAATTGCTCCAATGCCTAGATAATTTGCTCCTAATTGTAAGCCTTTTAACGCTTCTTCATAATTACTTGCACTTATTCCTAAAAACATATTTTTTGGTATTTTTAGATTTTTGTTTATATCACTTTGTCCTAGATGAATACCATCAGCATTTAGCTTAATTGCAAGGTCTAAATCATCGTTTATTATTAAAGCTACTTTTTTTATTTCACAAAGATTTTTTAATTTTAAAAGTGTATTAAGGCTATAATTGTTCGCTTTATTTCTTACTTGAAAGCAAGTTACATAATCAAATAAAATCTCACAAATATCTAATAATTCATCTTCTTTAGTGTATATATCATCACTAATTGCATAAAATCTTAAAATTTCATCTAAGTTTTTCAATTTTTATCCTTTCTTTTATGGTAGTTCCATCAATTTTGCTTAACTCATCAATTAAGTGCATTTTAAACGACATAGTGCCATTTGCTTTAGTTTCGGCTATTTCAGCACTTATGTTAAATGCACTTATACCTGTGATTACAGAATTTAATTTATCATCATTTGCCCCTACAAAAACGGCTAAGATATTGCCTAGCATACAACCTGCACCTGTGATTTTTGTTTGCATTGCCGAACCATTGCTTAGCATAAAAACATTTGTTTTATTGATGATAAAATCATTTTTACCTGTGATTACCAAAATAGTTTTATGTTTTTTAGCAAAATCAATGTATTTTTCTAAATCATTTTGATTTATTTCATCACTACTATCGCAGCCACTTGTATTTAATGTCTTATTTACTAGATAATTTATCTCGCTTGCATTGCCTTTAATTACACAAAACTTTATATTTTGCATTAAATATTTACATAAATTATTTCTTGCATTACTAACTCCTGCTGCAACGGGGTCAAAAACAATAGGAATATTTAATTCATTTGCCTTTAAGGCTGCGTTTTTATGGGCTTTTATTAGATTTTCGTTTAACTGCCCGATATTTAGCAAAACCGCATTACTAATTGTAACAATTTCGCCAACTTCTTCATAAAAATCTCCCATAATAGGTGAGCCACCAACAGCTAAAATAGCGTTAGCTGAGTCATTTATCGTTACATAATTTGTAATACTTTCTACTAAAGTTTTATGATTTCTTGTTTTTTGAATAATGTTTTGATACATATTCTCCTCCTAAGGTTAAAATTAAAATAATTAAAAAAGTTAAAATTGATGCTAAAAAATCAAAATAAATTAGTATTTGATAAATTAAAAATCCAATAAACCAAATTAAAAAATTTAATTTAGCTGAATTTTTTAGTTTAAAACAATATACACATACCATAACCGATGCCATAGGTAAAAATACTGAACTTAATGTATATAAAAAATTTTCATATAAAGAAAAAGGTATAAAAATAGCTATTAATAAAGCAATAAAGATTATTAATAAAATTGTAATTTTATTACCAAATTTATTATTTATGTTTTTAATACTTTCATTAGCTGAAAAAATGTCTAAATATGTTGTTGTTATTGTTGAAAAAATAATCAAAAATATTATTAACATTGATAATTTTAAAGTGATTAAAAAACTAGAAAGGTCGCTATAGTATTTCATAGTTAAATATCCAATTATATATATAAGCGAACTTCCTAGAAAATACGCAACTGAAGCTACTAAACTATCTTTTATTGGATTTTTAAAATATTTTGTATAATCACCAACTAATGCAAGCCAAGAAATTGGCATAGCAATACTTAGTTCAATAGCATTTATTAAGTTTATTTTATTAACTTCTATTTGGTTTAAATTAAGATTGATTAAGTTATAAAAAATATAAATTACTATCAAAAAAAGTATGCAAACTATAAAATTATTTATTAACATTAATAAATTTTGTTTTAATAATAGCCATATTATTAAAAGTGATGATAACAAAATTGCTACTAAGTTAAAATTTGTATTTGGATATAGTCCATTTAGTAGTATTGCTGCACTCATAATCATAACTGCACTCCAGCAAATTAAAGCTAGAAAATTGCAAAATGAAAAGAATATTTTGCCATTTTGTGAGTAAAAATATTTAAGACTACCCATAGCATTGCATTTTAGTTTAGTGCTAATATACATCATAGCAAAAAATAAAATTCCACCTAAAAAATGTCCAAAAAATATAGCAAATAAAGAATCACTTAAAATAAGACCTGAAAATAAACTACCGGCTTCAATTTCAGCTAGCGAAATACTAGCTCCAAGCCACAAGAAAAAATTACTCATACAACTCTCCATAAAATCAATTTATGGGAATGCTAAGAAAGGATTAGAAAATTTTGCATCTCCCTACGCTGGCATTACCCAAACAGGTTCAAAGGGTCAAGACTATTACGCCTACTCTCAGCTTTCGCTCCCCTAAAATTATTATTCTAATTAAAATTAGTTATGAAATAGATATATAAAATATTACAATAATTATTTGTTATATTGCAATAATTTCTTAATTTTTAATATAAATAATCAATATATTTAATACTTATTTTATATATAATTAATTGTGTAATTTTGTAACAATTTTAGTTAAGTTTTTTATATTTTTACTTTTCTTCACATTTTTTCACACTACAATTTCAAAAAGGAGAAAAAATGAGACCAGAAGAGTTAAGAGCTTTAATTTCTAAAAATGAATTTAGCAAACCTACAGCAGGGGTTTGTAAAGGTTATGTTCAAGCTAATCTTGCGATTTTGCCTAAAAGTGATGCTTATGATTTTTTATTATTTTGTCAAAGAAACCCTAAACCTTGTCCTTTAATTGAAGTCTTAGACGCGGGAGAATATCTTACAAAAACAAGTGCAAATAATGCAGATATTAGAACGAGTATTCCTAAATATAGAATATATAAAAAAGGCGAATTAGTAGAAGATACAAGCGATATTATTAATCATTTTAAAGATGATTATGTGAGTTTTTTAATAGGTTGTTCGTTTTCATTTGAAGCAGCTTTATTAAATCACAATATACCTTTAAGACATATTGATGAAGATCATAATGTGCCTATGTATATTACAAATATTGATTGTGCAAGTGCTGGTAAGTTTTATGGAAAAATGGTTGTTTCAATGCGACCAATTAAACATAAAGATTTAATCAAAGCTACAACCGCAACAGCTCTTTATCCTAGCGTGCATGGAGCACCTGTTCATATAGGAAATCCTAGTGTAATAGGTATTAAAGATATTAATAATCCTGATTTTGGAGACGCATCTACTATTTATCCTGATGAAGAATGTGTATTTTGGGCTTGTGGGGTAACTCCGCAAAGCATAGCACTTACTAGTAAGCCTGATATTATGATAACTCATTCTCCTGGATATATGTTTGTAACGGATAGAAAAGATAGCGAATATAGTGTGTTTTAGTATTAAAAAAAATAAATTTAAAGGATGATTATGTATAACAAATTTAAAATTACAAGCGAAACTTCATTGCTTTTATATCTTGAGCCTCCAATAAGCATAGAAAAACAACGCCTATGCTATGCACTTAATTTAGTAATTAAAGATATGCCTTATATAAAAGAAGTAGTGGTTGGAATGAATACTCTTTATGTCTTAACAAGTGATTTAAATTATAAAGATTTATTAGATTTACAAAGTAAATTAAATGAGTTAATTACTAGCACTAAACCACTAGAGCTATCAGGAAGATTGATTGAAATTCCTGTTGATTATGGTGGGGATTTAGGACTTGATTTAAAGGTAATTGCAAAGGCTAAAGGTATGAGTATGAGTGAGTTTGCTAAATTACACGCCGAGCCTATTTATGATGTTTATTTTATAGGTTTTCAACCAGGATTTGCATATTTGGGTGGATTAAATGAGCTTTTGCACACTCCAAGGCTTAGCACCCCAAGACTTAAAATTCCAGCAGGTTCGGTTGGTATAGGCGGAGCTCAAACAGGAATATATCCTTATCAAAGTCCAGGTGGATGGAATATCATAGGAAATACAAAGGCAAAATTATTTGATGTAAATAGCGAAAATCCGAGCCTTTTAAAAGCAGGTGATAGATTAAAATTTGTAATCAATAGCATTAAGGAGAGATTATGAAAATTACAAAAATATCATCAATTGCAACTATTCAAGATTTAGGTAGGTTTTCGTATAAAAGTTATGGGGTAAATGAGAGTGGGGCTTTAGATAAATGGAGCTTTATGTTAGGTAATGCTTTATTAGGAAATGACTTAAATGCACCTGCAATTGAAGTGATTTTAGGTGGGATAGAAATATATTGTAATAAGGCAATGACTTTTTGTATCACAGGGGCAAATTATGAAGCATTCATAGATGAAAAGCCAATTCATAATAATTATAGAATTAGAATTGAAGCAGGAAAAACTCTTAGATTAATAAGAGCTATGTCAGGAATGTGTGCTTATATTTGTGCTTATGGTGGTTTTAGTGCTGATTTTGTTCTTAATTCAGCTTCTACAAATCTTAGTGCATCTTTTGGTGGATTTAATGGTAGAGCGTTAAAAGTAGGCGATGAATTAAGCATAGGTTCAAGAATGAATTTATCTCAAATAGCAGTATCTAGGATAAAACCAAGAGATAAAATAAGAATAATTAAAGGTGCTGAATGGGAGCTTTTTAGTGATGAAGCAAAGCATAATTTATTAAATCAAGAATTTAATATATCAAGCTCAAGCAATAGAATGGGATATAGGCTAAATAGTGATTTTAAACTTAATTTAATCAATGAATTAAGCTTGCCATCTCACGGAGTTAGTGCAGGAACTATTCAAGTGCCAAGTAGTGGAGAGCCTATAGTTTTATTAAAAGACGCACAAACAACAGGCGGTTATCCAAAAATTGCTCAAGTAATTGAAGCTGATTTAGGACTTTTTGCTCAAAGTAGAATTAATTCTAAGATTAGTTTTGAATTAGTAAGCATTGAAGAAGCTCTAATGGCAAAAAAAGAAAGAATTTCACATATAAATCAAATAAAGGAGTATGCAAGTGAGAATTGATTTTAATTCAGATTTAGCTGAAGGTATGCAAAATGATGATGAGATATTAGCTTTAATAAGCTCTGTTAATGTATGCTGTGGGCTTCACGCTGGTGGATATAAAGAAATATATAATACCTTAATTAAAGCTAAAGAATATAAGCTAAGAATAGGAGCTCACCCAAGCTTTAATGATAGGGCAAATTTTGGAAGAACTAATGAGAATTTGAATAAGGAATTATTACAAGCATTACTTGCTTATCAATTTGGTGCGATTAAGCAAATGTGCGAATTAGTAGGGGTAAAATTAAGCTATGTTAAACCACACGGAGCTTTATATAATATGGCTTGTGTTGATTTAGACTTAGCAAAAAATATTGCAATAGAAGTTGCAAAATTAGGCAAAGATATAGCATTAATGGGGCTTAGCAATTCTTGTTTAATTAGTGCAGCAAATGATGTAGGTATTAATAGTATTAGTGAAGTTTTTGCTGATAGAAGATATACAGATGATGGTTTATTAGTATCAAGAACTAAAGAAAATGCTTTAATTGAAAATGAAGATGAAGCAATAAATCAAGTATTAAATATGATAAAACATTCATATGTAATCAGTGAAAATGGTAAAAAAATTAATATAAAAGCTGATAGTTTATGCGTTCATGGAGATAGCAAAAAAGCACTTTTATTTGCACAAAAAATCAAAAAAACTTTAGAAGAAAACAATATAAGCATAAGGAGTAATTAATGAAAAATAATAAAGCTATATTAGGTGCTGCATTTTTAATGGCTACTTCAGCAGTTGGACCTGGATTTTTAACTCAAACTGCTAGCTTTACGCAAAGCTTAGGGGCTAGTTTTGCTTTTATTATTTTAATGTCGGTTTTAATGGATATTGGGGTTCAATTTAATGTATGGAGAATTATTGCAGTTAGTAAATTAAAAGCTCAAGATATTGCTAATAAGGTCTTTCCAGGTGTAGGATATTTATTATCATTTTTGATAATTTTAGGTGGACTTGCATTTAATATAGGTAATATTGCAGGTGCTGGACTTGGATTTGAGACTATTTTTGGGATAAATCCTATTTTAGGAGCTTGTATTAGTGCAGTAATTGCTATAGGTATTTTCATTAATAAAGATGCAGGTGCACATATGGATAGATTTGCTAAGATTTTAGGTGCTATATTAATACTTATAATAATTTATATTGTGTTTAAATCAAATCCACCTTTAAAAGAAGTGGCTATTGAGACATTTGCTCCATCAAAATTTGATGCTTTAAGCTTAGTTACTTTAATAGGCGGAACGGTTGGCGGATATATTACTTTTTCAGGTGCTCATCGCTTACTTGATGCGGGGATTTGTGGTGTTGAAAATCTAAAAGAAGTTAGTAAAAGTTCGGTTTCAGGAATAATTATAGCTAGTATTATTAGGGTATTTTTATTTTTAGCAGTTTTAGGGGTTATTTCTTTAGGCGTTAGTTTAAATCCTAACAATCCAGCTCTTACTCCTTTTGAATATATTTTGGGTAATTTTGGTAGTGTTGTTTTTGGTATTGTAATTTGGGCTGCTTCTATTACTTCAGTGGTTGGTTGTGCTTATACATCAGTTAGTTTTATATCAAGCTTTAGTCCTTGGCTGAAAAAGAATGAAAACAATATAATAATAGCTTTTATTATATTTTCTACTTTAGTATTTTCAACTATAGGAAAACCAACTGCAGTATTAATTTTAGTAGGGACTTTAAATGGTTTTATATTGCCTATTGCTTTATGTGTGATATTAATTGCAGCTTATAAGAAAAACATAGTAGGAGATTATAAACACTCTAAATTACTAGCTTTAATAGGTTGGTTAATTACCATTGCTATGGCGTATTTGTGCTATGTAACTTTAATGAAATATATAAACTCTTAAAATAATTAGAATTTGAAATTAATATTTCAAATTCTAAAACCCCCTTTAGCTTATTGTCTATAACCAAAAGTTATTACATAAGCTTCGTTTCTTGGTATAAAAAGTTCATCTTTTGGCTCATATACTCCTTTTGCCATATCCCAAGGAAAATATACATCAAGATTGCAATCTAAGCCATTATATTGTGTAAGTTGCAAAGTCCCTGCGAAAATTTGCTTGTGTTCTCCTTGCCATAAAGCATTTGTTGAATACAATTCATCATTTTCATTTGGTAATGTAAAAAATAATTCATATTCAATAGGAGCATTTTTTATTTTTTCTTGAAAATCTTTTGCTAAATAATCATTGCTTGTTGTTTTTATTTCTTCTTCGCTTAAAAATTTAACTCCATCTTTTGGTTTAAAAGTCCATCTAGCTGGAAATTTGTTATTGTTTTTATCATCAAAGAAAAAAGTATGAACGCTGTAAAATTGAGTATTAGCAACACTTTTTGAAAACCCTATATTTTTAGTATATTCTGCAAAATTTTTAAAAGATTGAACTTCGCTAAAAGCTTGTTTTATTTTTTCTTTATTTACATTACCATTTTCATCAGGTAATTGCATTTCGTGAAAATATCCAAATTCTTTTAGAGTTTTTGCAAAATTAATTGGATTGCTTAGCATTACCATAGTCCAATTATCATTATCTCCTTCTAGCTTAATAGCTAAACCCCTTGCTTTACTTTTATCATTTAATTCACCACCACCTAAAGAAACTCTTCCATTTACAGGTATGCTTTTTTGTTTAAATAGCTCAATGTTAAAATATTCATTAATATTACTATCTGGCTTAAAAACTCCACCTACGCAAAAACCCTTATGATGATTTGGTTTTTTGCTTTTATCTCCCATAACATTCAACTTTACAATAATATCTGCTAGTTTTTGAGCATCATATTCTTTTGCAGCAATTTCTTCATTTATATTGTTAGCATACAAACTAATTGAAAGAGTTGTTGCGACACTAATTTTTATAAGATTTTTCATTTTTATCTCCTTAATACAAATATAAAAAATCTTATAAAATAAATATTAATAATTAATAATTATTTTTAAGTAATAATTAATTATGTATATCAAATATATCTAATAAAGTAGAAGTTACTTCTTCTATGCTTTTATTCGTGATATTTAAAAATGGGATATTGTTTATCTTCATTAAAAATTCCGCATTTTTTACTTCATTTTTACAATTAATTATACTTGCGTATTCAGAATTAGGCAGCCTTTCGTTGCGTATTTCACTTAGGCGATATGGGTCTATGCTAAGACCAAAAAGCTTGTTTTTATAAGGTTTTAAAGCATTAGGCAAAGCACAAGCCTTAAAATCATCAGGAGTTAGTGGATAATTAGCTACCTTAATTCCATATTGCATAGCAAGATAAAGGCTAGTTGGTGTTTTTGCTGATCTTGAAACCCCTATTAAAATTATTTGAGCATTATCAAGTGCGTAGATGAATTGTCCATCATCGTGCTCTAAAGTAAAATTAATAGCTTCTATTCTATTTTGATAATTTTTATTATGAGTGTTTGAGTGAGATAGACCTTGTTTTATGCTAGGTTTTACATTTAATTTATTTGAAATTAAGCTAACAAAAGGCTCTAATAAATCTATAAAAACACAATTAGAATTCTTAATATGATTAGCAATATTTACATTAATTAAAGTACTAAATGCTAGCGGAATATCAGTTTTTGCTAATTCATTAATTTTATTTGCAACCTTAATCGCCTTTTCTTCGGTATTTATAAAAGGCTCTCTAATTTGTGTGAAAATATATTCATCTTCAAATTGAGCTAATACCGAGTGAGCAAATGTTTCAGCGGTTATTCCTGTTCCATCACTTATAAAAAACACAATTTTTTTATTTAATTGTTTCATTTAAGTTATCCTTGCTTGTTAAAATAAAATAATTCTATCAAAAAGGAGTGTGAAAATGGAATATGTTTTAGCTTTTTCAAAACTTAGAATGAGCGATGTAGAAATAGTTGGTGGTAAAAATGCTAGTTTAGGCGAGATGATTTCAAATCTTGCTAGTAGTGGGGTTAGAGTTCCTAATGGTTTTGCAACTACAGCACAAGCTTTTAGAGATTTTTTAAAATACAATAATTTAGATGAAATAATTACTAATGAGTTAAAGAATTTAAATCCTGATGATTTAGATGCACTTGCTAAGTGTGGTGCAAAAATTAGAAGCTTAATAACTAAAGCTAATTTTCAGCCTTTATTTTTAGAGCAAATTATTAAGTTTTATAAAGAATTAGATAGCGATGGATTAGGCACTTTTGCTGTTCGTTCATCAGCTACCGCAGAAGACTTGCCTGATGCTTCTTTTGCTGGTCAGCAAGAAACTTTTTTAAATGTTAGTGGAATTGATGATATATTGGATAAAATTCGTTTGGTTTTTGCATCGCTTTATAATGATAGGGCGATTTCTTATAGAGTGCATAAGGGTTTTTCACATTTTGAAGTATCGCTTAGTGCTGGTATTCAGCGTATGGTAAGAAGCGATAAAGGAAGTAGCGGGGTTATGTTTAGCCTTGATACTGAAAGTGGATTTAAAGATGTTGTATTTATCACTTCATCTTATGGATTAGGTGAATGTGTGGTTCAAGGCTCGGTGAATCCTGATGAGTTTTATGTATCAAAAACTTGCCTAAAAAACAATAATAAAGCAATAATCTCAAGAAAAATCGGCTCAAAGCTAATTAAAATGGAATTTAAAGAAGAAAGAAAAGCAGGAGAAAACGCCGTAAAAGTAGTAGATGTAGCTAAAAATATGCAAGATAAATTTAGCCTAAATGATGAGCAAATAAACGAACTTGCAAGATATGCTTTAATTATAGAAGAGCATTATAAAAGACCTATGGATATTGAATGGGGATTAGATGGATTAGATGGTAAGATTTATATACTTCAAGCAAGACCTGAAACCGTTCAATCTCAAAAGAAAAAAGATATAAGCTATAAATTAAAAGAAGAATCAAAAGTCCTAATAACAGGTAGAGCAATAGGACAAAAAATAAGCGTTGGGATAGTTAAGGTTATAAACGATATTAGCGAGATTTCTCGTGTAAATGCTGGAGATGTAATAGTTACTGATATGACAGATCCAAACTGGGAGCCTGTTATGAAAAAAGCCGCAGCAATAGTTACAAATAGGGGTGGTAGGACTTGTCATGCAGCAATTATTGCAAGAGAGCTAGGAATTGGTGCAGTTGTTGGCACTAGTAATGCTACAACTATATTAAAAGATGGAGATTTAGTAAGCGTTAGTTGTGTTCATGGAGATGAAGGTAGGGTTTATGAAGGGGCATTAAAATACGAAGTAATTGAAAATGAAGAATTTGAAATGCAAAATTGCGGTGTAAAAATAATGATGAATGTGGGAAATCCTGCATTAGCATTCAAATTCGCACAAATGCCAAATGATGGTGTAGGACTTGCTAGACTTGAGTTTATTATAAATAATCACATAGGCATTCATCCTAATGCTATTTTAGATTACGAAAATATAAATGATGATTTAAGAAATAAAATAAATGAAGCTAGTAAAGGCTATGCTAATGCAAGAGAATTTTTTGTATCAAAATTAGCCGAAGGTATAGCTACAATTGCGGCTGCTTTTTATCCTAAACCTGTGATTATTAGACTTAGTGATTTTAAGACTAATGAATATAGAAAATTATTAGGCGGAGAATTTTACGAAATGCACGAAGAAAACCCTATGCTAGGATTTAGAGGTGCAAGTAGATATTTAGCTCCTAATTTTGCGGAATGCTTTAAGCTTGAATGTGAAGCTTTAAAAATAGCAAGAGATGAAATGGGGTTAAATAATATTGAAATTATGGTGCCTTTTGTAAGGACTTTATCACAAGCAAATTCAGTTATAAATTTATTAGCGAAAAATGGCTTAAAGCGTGGTGTAAATGGCTTAAGAGTGATTATGATGTGCGAAGTGCCTAGTAATGCTATTTTATGCGATGAGTTTTTAGAATATTTTGATGGTTTTAGTATAGGCAGCAATGATTTAACCCAGCTTACTTTAGGACTTGATAGAGATAGTGGAATGGATATTTTAGTGGCTGATTTTGATGAAAGAGATGAAGCGGTTTTATTTATGTTAGAAAGAGCAATTACAGCTTGTAAAAAAGCAAATAAATATGTAGGAATTTGTGGTCAAGGTCCAAGTGATCATATAGATTTAGCTGTTTGGCTAAAGCAAAAAGGCATTAGCTCAATGTCACTTAATCCTGATAGCGTTATTAGCACTTCAAAACGCCTAGCTAGTATTTAAAAATAGTTAATTTACATTGCTAAAAACAAAAAAGCAATGTAAATTTATTTTTTTTCAAACTTTAAGAATAATTTAAGCTTAAAGAGATAGAATACGAGCTTTATTTCACAAATCAAAACTTAAACAGAGCATTTAAGCTAAATGTTCTTTCTAGGTTTTATTTAATTTAATTCTATGTTTATATATAGTTTCTAACCTAGTGTTATTTTATTTATCAATGTTAAGAGTCACAAGCAAGTAATATAAAACAATTTCATAAGCTTGTTAAAGGTAGTTATACTTAATCTCTTTCTTATTACATATA
>NZ_JAHCZD010000157.1:0-234 GCF_018501175.1 Campylobacter sp. 2018MI10
ATGCTCTGTTTAAGTTTTATATGGTGGAGAATAGCGGGATCGAACCGCTGACCTCCTGCGTGCAAGGCAGGCGCTCTCCCAGCTGAGCTAATTCCCCATATCAATACTCATTTCAACCTTTGATATCCAAACAAGCTCTCAAGAGCTCTTGAAATATTTATTATTACTCTTTAGTGTGAGTTAAAGAGTATGTACTCTAGAAAGGAGGTGATCCAACCGCAGGTTCTCCTACGG
>NZ_JAHCZD010000158.1:0-234 GCF_018501175.1 Campylobacter sp. 2018MI10
ATGGTGGGCCTAACAAGACTTGAACTTGTGACCTCACCCTTATCAGGGGTGCACTCTAACCAGCTGAGCTATAGGCCCTTAAGAAGTAGAATTATTGTTATCTTATTTCATTTCAACCTTTGATATCCAAACAAGCTCTCAAGAGCTCTTGAAATATTTATTATTACTCTTTAGTGTGAGTTAAAGAGTATGTACTCTAGAAAGGAGGTGATCCAACCGCAGGTTCTCCTACGG
>NZ_JAHCZD010000159.1:0-234 GCF_018501175.1 Campylobacter sp. 2018MI10
ATGGTGGGCCTAACAAGACTTGAACTTGTGACCTCACCCTTATCAGGGGTGCACTCTAACCAGCTGAGCTATAGGCCCTTAAGAAGTAGAATTATTGTTATCTTATTTCATTTCAACCTTTGATATCTAAACAAGCTCTCAAGAGCTCTTGAAATATTTATTATTACTCTTTAGTGTGAGTTAAAGAGTATGTACTCTAGAAAGGAGGTGATCCAACCGCAGGTTCTCCTACGG
>NZ_JAHCZD010000160.1:0-226 GCF_018501175.1 Campylobacter sp. 2018MI10
TGTTGGTATTGGAATATTAACCAATTTTCCATCGCATACCCCTTTCGGACTTTGCTTAGGACCCGACTAACCCTACGATGACGAGCATCGCGTAGGAAACCTTGGGTTTACGGCGTTAATGATTCTCCCATTAATTATCGCTACTCATGCCTGCATGCTCACTTCTATACGCTCCAACGCTCCTTACCGGTACATCTTCAACGCCTATAGAACGCTCTCCTACCAC
>NZ_JAHCZD010000161.1:0-205 GCF_018501175.1 Campylobacter sp. 2018MI10
CCTGTGATTAAATCAGTCATTTCTTCTACTAATTGCACGTTACTCATCTCTACGAAGTTTTGCTTAATTTGACCAAACCCATTAGTCCCGCCAGTGCCAACTACAACTGCTCCACTAGCACTAGTTTCAAGGAAATTATTATCCCCTAATGCGTGTAAGCCACTAGGATTTATGAAGTTTGCTAATTCAATTTGACCTAGTTGCA
>NZ_JAHCZD010000162.1:0-205 GCF_018501175.1 Campylobacter sp. 2018MI10
TTTGGTCAAATTAAGCAAAACTTCGTAGAGATGAGTAACGTGCAATTAGTAGAAGAAATGACTGATTTAATCACAGGGCAAAGAGCTTATGAAGCAAACTCTAAAGCAATCACTACAAGTGATGAAATGCTATCAATCGTAAATGGACTTAAAAGATAAATAATATAGATTGAAATTCTTATAATTTTATAAGAATTTCAAATAC
>NZ_JAHCZD010000018.1:0-40096 GCF_018501175.1 Campylobacter sp. 2018MI10
TTTTAGCCATAAGTTCTGCTAATTCTTTTATTTTTTCTGCTTTTATACCTGTAATTTTTTCTGCTAATTCAGGAGTTTTTGGATTATTCTCATCAAATAATCTTTCTTTTAATTTAGCAAATCCTACCGTGTATTTTTTAAGGAATTTTTCATCGTGAAGATTGTTTTTAATTAGATGATAACACATTGCTTCTACTAAGGCAACATCGGTTGTAGGATTAATAAATACTTGTTCTGCATCTAAAAATCTTGCTGTATGATTTACCACAGGGTCTATATTTATAACTCTAATTTTACCTTCATCTTTTAATTTTTTTAGTTGTTTTAAATAGCTATAAGTTTCATGCATAGGAACTCCCCAGCCTATTTGGTTGGTATTTGCTATATCAACTGACCACATTACAACTACTTTTGAATGTTCTAATATATTTTCCCAAGAAGTTTGCTTAGCATTTGATTCATCAACACCACTAATATAAGGAGTAATTGCACGAATACAATGAGTTGAGTATGTAAGAGTGCTTGTGGTATATCCACCAGCAATTGCTAACATTCTACCAAGCAAACTTTGTGGGTTATTTATATTTCCAACACAATACCAGCCATAACTACCACCAAAAACAGCATTAGAACCATATTTTTCATAAACTCTTTTAAGCTCATTAGCTACTAATTCATAAGCTTTTTCCCAAGTAATCTCAACAAATTCTTCTTTACCCCTTAAGTTTTTAGGAGCTTTTTCAAATCCTTTTTCTAAAACACTTTTTCTAACGCTTGGGTTTTTAATTCTATCTGGAGCATAGGTTCTAGATAAAACTCCTTGTAATAATGTTGTAGGACACTCATCTTTTTCAAATGGTATTATGCTTTCTAATTTATTATTTTTAACAATAGGATAAAAAGCTCCAAAGTGCGTAGCACTAAATCCATCTACTGCACCTATTGGATCACCTGCTACAAAATCAACAGCACCTAAACTTGACGCACTAGCTGCTACTCCTGCTGCACCTTTTAAAAAGCTTCTACGAGATAACTTTTCCATAAATTCTCCTTTTAGTTTAAATAAAACTTAATTTTTTAAGTTATATAAAAATTATAATATTAAAATATGAAAATAAGTTAATGGAATAATTTTAAAAGCTTGATATTTATTAATTTGAATATTATTCTAAATATTTAAAAAAATAATCATTTCATTTCTTTTGACATTCTATAAATGAATGAAAATACTTCGGCAACAGCCTTATACATTGCAGGTGGGATTTCTTCTCCTAATTCTAATTTGCTTAATACTTCACATAATTCTTCATCTTCTTTAATAGGAATATTATGCTCGTTAGCTAATTTTATAATTCTTTCGGCGATTTCTCCGCTACCTGTTGCCATTACTTTTGGAGCATTATTTTTATCTTTGTTATAGCCTAAGGCTAGGGCTTTTCTTATCTTACTCATACTTTTTTATTAAATCCTAAGTCTAATGTATATTCATCTTCGTATTTGCTTTCTCTTAATTTACTGATAAAGAAATTAGAAGTAATTAAACCAGCTTTTCTTAAATCTTTTTTAAAACCCCTTGCGTGATTGATTAAGATTTCTCTAAAATTATCATTTTCTATCATCATATTAATATCTAAATATTTATCTTGATTTAAACCAAGCATAATATTAATAGCTCCAAGTCTTTTAAATTTTAGCTTAATTTGTGCGTAAAATTTATCTTCGCTATCACTTTTAAAACTAATATTTGATTCATCTAAATCATCTAAAGAGTAGGGTAAATATGTATTTACTTCATTATTTGCAACTGATATTATTTGGTTTAATTCTATTTGATTTAATAGTTTTTGGCTCATATCATAGGCTACTTTATTATCTTTTGCTAAAGCTACTTTTGAAGTTTGAAGCAGTATTGATTTAGCATCGTTTGAAATGGAGTTGTTTATATGTTCTGCAGTTCTAGTTACAACCTGATTTATATCTTTTTTGGCTTGATTTAAGTGAGTTTTTAGGCTTTTTATTTCTTGAGTATTTATATAATTTTTAAAACTTTCTTCATTTTTTAAATTAGCACTTAGTAATTTTGTCAAACTTTCAATTTTATTTTGCAAACTCAAATTCTCACTATTTAAAATAGAACTTATTGTATTGTTTTGATTGATTGCTTGTTTGATTTCTGGATTATTCAACAACTTTAATTCTTGTTTAATATCTTGAGATTTTGTTATATCTTGTAAAGCTTTTAAATCACTTTTTATATCTTCACTTGATTTTTCTATAGGTTTTTCAGTAGCTTTTATTTTATCATCTGTGGTTTTAGAATTTAAATTATTGATTTTTTGATTTTCCTTATTTTCAAATTCTTTTGTTGTTTTTATTTCAATTTTATTAGTATCTTTAGTATAAATATCATTATTATTTTTTAGAATTTCTTTAATATTTTCAAGTTTGCTTAAAATATTATTCTCATTATTTGAAATTTTATAATTATTTTGCACATTTGATGGGTTGTTTATGATTTCTTTTGCTAGATTTTTTATGTTTTGAATATCAGCTTTTAAACTTGCTAATTTTGGTAATATGCTTTTTGCTTTATCGTTTTTAACTTCAATATTTATTAGGTTTTTTATTTCTTTATTGATTTTATCTTCTAATTTATTTGCTACTTCAATTAGTTTTAGTGGTTCGGTATTTTTTTGTAAATACGCTCTAGCGTTTTTTAATAATTCTAAAGTTTTTATAACAGGGGTAGGGGTTGATTTATTTTCTAATTTTTGATTTATAAAATTTTCTAATTTTTCAAGGGATTTTTCGGCACTCATTTGCTCTTGACCGAGTTTAAAAATCTCACTTTTTAAATCACTTGTTTTGATATTTTTCATAAATGAAATAAGCCTAAAAAAGCTTTGTGGTAAGGCTTGTTCGTTTAGATTAGCCCTTAGTTTGCTCTCTAAAAATACTCCTGAATTATTTAAAGCTTGAAATAAGGCTTTTGAATCTTGCATTTTGGTATTTAATAAATTATCAAGCTTACTTACAAATACTTCTAAATCCTTATCCTTGCTTAAAATTGCTTTTAATTCTTTAATATCTTGAGCAATATTTTTTGAAATATTTATGTTTTTTGCATTTTCGCCTAGTTGGTTTAAATCTTTACTTGATTTTATTCCATCAAGTAATTTATTTACGATTTTTTTAAGACCTAGCTCTAGTGTTTCATCTTCGCTTAAGGCTTCATTGATTAATGAACTACCTTCTTTTAAGGGTTCTTTAATATCTTTTGTATCTTTTACATTGGGTTTTAAATTCCCTTGTTGCTTTAGTCCTAAATCACTATTTACTAAAGAATTTAAAGTCGTATTTATATTATTCATCGTTGCCTAAATGCACAAATTGACTTGGTTTTTGCTCAAATTCTATTCTATTTACAGCGTCAATTTTTGGTTGGGTAAGAGTAAAAATAGCTAAGAAAAACAATAAAACTATATAAACTAAAATATAAGCATTAGCTCCAAAATTACTTATCATAAAGCCTAAAATTATAGGAGATAAAACAGAGCTTGATACATAAGCAAACATTAGCGTTCTTCCGATTTCAAGCATTTGCGAGCTTTCTTTTGCTCTATCACTAGCCCTTGCAAGTGCTAAAGCATATACGCAAAAAAGCCCCATTCCAAGGAAAAAGCATAAAATAAATATAGCAATTTTGTTACTTGCTAAAAAATATAGCCCTAAACTAGCAAAAAATGCAAGTATTACGCAAGATAAAATCGCTATTTTTCTACCATAAGTATCAGAAAATTTACCTATAAATAATTGTGCTATAAATCCGCCTAACATTGCTGTAAAAATTAGCAAAGATATATCTTGAATATTGTAATTTAATGCTAGAAAATATGTCTGAGACATAGAAAAAAATCCATTCATTAAAAAGCCACCAACAAATGCTGATATAAATGCTAGTTTTGATACATTAAAAATATTTGGGATACTTATTTTACGCCTTTCTTTAAGGATAGGTTGTTTGATTTTTAATAAATTAAGCGGTAACGAACATAATAAAATCACTATAACAGCTATTATAAATACATTATTGTAATCTGGTTCAAAATATAACAATAATACTCCTATGGCAAATCCAGAGTAAAATACTATTTCATAAATTGAAAGCATTCGTGAGCGAATTTCGTTTTTTGATTTTTGATTTATCCAAGATTCAATAATTACTAATAATGTATAGTATGAAAATCCTATTGTAAATCTTAAAATAGCCCAAAAATATATTTCTTTTGTAAATATATGCAAAATTGCAGCTATAGCAAATAGTGAAGTAAAAAAACCAAAACTTCTAATATGTCCTACTTTTTGAATTAGACTATGAGAAAAAAATGTGCTAATTAATGCACCAAAATATATGCTTGAACTTACTAATCCTACATAAAATTCATCATATCCAAGATTTTTTAGTAGTATAGAATTTGAGCTTAGTAAAAAAGAATTTCCTACAAACAATAGCAAAGACGCAAATAATAATGCTCTTAAAGAGTTGATTGTTTTTATCATTTAAATATCCTTACTAATAATAAGTTTAAAATTATTACAAAAGAACTTGCAAAAAAAGCAATTATATTAAAAAGCTTATTATTAATTAATATTAATACGAGTATTATAAAAAAAACATAGGCTAAAAACTTATATATATTTATAAATATTTTATAATGTTTAATTGCTTTAAAATTCTCTTTAATTCCTTTTTTTGGTATATAAATAGGGTTTGTATTTTGTATAAAAAATCTAGGCTTACTTGCAATTTGGAATTTAGGTAATGATTTTTTAAGACTTAAATAGCTTAGAAATGGAATTATTAAATTAGCATAAAATGCTAGTTGGATACTATAAAAAGCATCTAAACTAGCAAAGTATAAACATAAAGCTATATTAAAAAATATTAAAGATATTGCTAATTTATACATAAAACATTAACTTAGCACAAAGCACAATAAGAATAGCTAGAGTTAATGCTAGTGGGTGTATTATTTTATTTAAAGGATTTGGTTTTTTGATTACGAATTTGAAAATTAAACTAATAGCTACCATTATAAAAATTAAGCTTGCAAAAGCAACTTTTAGCATAAAAATTTTCTGAAATGTAGTGTCAAAAAAGCCAATCTCGCTACCAACCCATCTACTCATCATCATACCGCCTGTAAGTATTAACAATACTACACAAATTGGCATAATCTTAATAGCTCTTTTAGTTATGCTTTCTTGAATTTGTTGTGCTAATTCTTGGCTTAGATTTTTCTTAGCACGACTAAATATAACAACATCAAAAAACAAATAACCAACAAAAATAATCGCACAAAAAATGTGAATAATAAGTGCAAATGGATATAAACTTTCCATAAAAATCCTTTCATAATATTTTTAAATGAGATTATATTTGTCTTTTTTGTTTGTTTTATTGATTTAGCTTAATTATTATAAAAGTTTATTAATAAATTGTTCTAGGGCAAAATGCCCTAGATTATTAATCTACTTTAAAGTTTTCAATTTCATTGAAGTTTAGATATTTGTAGATATTAGCTTTTTTGCTATCGCTTATTTTATCATTTACTAATTCTAAATATTCGCTTGGGTTTGGTAAGCGACCAAGTAAAGCACAAACAGCAGCTAATTCAGCGCTACCTAAATAAACTTGAGCGCCTATACCCATTCTGTTATCAAAGTTTCTTGTGCTTGTACTAAATACAACAGCTCCATCATTTACACGAGCTTGGTTACCCATACATAAGCTACATCCTGGAACTTCAATTCTAGCACCTGCTGCACCATAAATTGAATAATATCCTTCTTTTGTTAGTTGAGCTTTATCCATTTTTGTTGGAGGTGCTACCCATAGACGAGTTTTAAGCATACCTTTACCTTTAATAACTTCTCCTAAAGCTCTATAATGTCCTATATTTGTCATACAAGAACCAACAAATACTTCATCAATATTTTGTGGGCGTTTGCTATCTGCTAATACTTCACTAAGAGTTGCTACATCATCAGGGTCGTTTGGACAAGCTAGGATAGGCTCTTTTATAGTATTTAAATCTATTTCAAAAATATGCTCATAACTAGCGTCTTTATCAGCTCTTAATAATGTAGGATTATTAAGCCATTCTTGCATTCTAGCTTTTCTTCTTAAAAGTGTATTTTTATCTTCATATCCAGCTTCAATCATAGCATCAATTAAGCTTATGTTAGAATTTAAATATTCAGCTATGCTTTCTTTACTTAAATTAACACAACATGCAGCTGCGCTTCTTTCAGCACTTGCGTCGCTTAATTCAAATGCTTGTTCTACTTTTAGATTTTCTAAGCCTTCAATTTCTAAAACTTTACCAGCAAAAATATTCTTTTTGCCTTTTTTCTCAACCGTTAAATAACCTTCTTTTATAGCTACATAAGGAATTGCATTTACTAAATCTCTTAATGTAACACCAGGTTGTAATTCGCCTTTAAAACGAACTAAAATACTCTCAGGCACATTAAGTGGCATAGCACCTGTTACAGCAGCAAATGCTACAAGTCCTGAACCTGCAGGAAAACTAATACCTATTGGAAATCTTGTATGTGAATCAGCTCCAGTTCCAACTTCATCAGGCATAGCAAAACGATTTAGCCAACTATGAATTACCCCATCACCTGGTTTAAGTGAAACCCCACCTCTTGAACTCATAAAATGTGGTAATGTTGTGTGTGTTGTTACATCGCTTGATTTAGGATATGCTGCTGTATGGCAAAAACTTTGTAATACAAAATCAGCATTAAATCCTAAGCTAGCAAGTTCTTTAATCTCATCTCTTGTCATTGGTCCTGTTGTATCTTGACTACCAACTGTTGTAGTTTTTGGCTCTATATACATTCCAGGAACAACGCCTTCTAAACCACAAGCACGACCTAGCATTTTTTGAGCTAATGTATAACCTTTAACTTTTACTTCAGGTTGAGATGGTTTTTTAAATATTTCTTCTTTTGGCATACCTAAAACATCTCTAGCTTTAGCACATAATCCACGACCTACGATTAGTGGAATTCTGCCACCTGCACGAACTTCGTCTAAAAGAGTATTTGGATTTATTTCAAAAGTTGAAACAACTTTACCATCTTTTTTAATTTGTCCGTTTGCAATATCAACAACAAATCTATCTCCCATTTCAAGATTTGTAACATCACAAACTATTGGTAAAGCACCACTATCTTGAGCGGTATTGAAAAAAATTGGAGCAATAGTTTGTCCTAAAATCACACCGCCTGTGCGTTTATTTGGAACTCCTTTTATATCTTCACCTATGTGCCATTGAACTGAATTTATTGCTGATTTACGGCTTGAGCCAGTTCCTACAACATCACCTACATAAGCTACTTGAATGCCAGATTTTTTAAGTTCTTCTATTTTTTCAATACTACCTGGTTGTCTTCTAACTAGCATTGCTTGTGCGTGTAAAGGAATATCACTTCTAGTAAATGCTTCACTTGCTGGACTTAAATCATCTGTATTTGTTTCTCCATTTACTTTAAAGCAAACGCATTCAATTTCAGATGCTACTTCAGGTCTTTTAATAAACCATTCTGCATTAGCCCAACTTGTTAGAACTTTGGTTGCGAATTTATTTCCTTTTTTATGTAATTCAGCAACTTTATCAAAACCATCATGAACGAAAATAATATTAGTTAAAGCATTTGCAGCAAGTTCTGCAATTTCATTGTTTTCTAAAGCTTTAAGTAATACTCTTACATTATAACCTCCAAGCATTGTGCTTAGCATTGATATTGCTTCAGATTTATTTATACAGGTGCATTTACTATTGTTAAATAGTATTTTTTCTAAGAAATCACATTTAATAAGCGCAGAATCATCAACACCAACACCAACACGATTAGCTAATAAATCTTTTAATTTTTCGCTATTTTTATTGTTGTTTTCTAAAAGCTCACATAATTGTTTTGTCTGAGCTACATTTAAAACCAATGCAGGGACATTAAGAGCAGCACGCTCTTCAACTAATTTTTGGTATTCTTCTAAAAATGCCATATTAACTCCTTTAAAATTTTTAAAAAGATTATAAATGCTTTAGATAATAAAAAAGTAGTTTTGTCAAGAAAAATGTATAGGGTCTATATCAATTGTTACTTTTTGTAACTGTTTGTAGTGCAAGGCTAGGTTACTTAGTAACATTTTTTTATTTGAACGGAGCAAAATATAATATCTATAATTATTGTTAATTTTTTCTATAGCACATTTTCCATAGCCTATTATTTCATAATCATTATCGTTTTCTTTACTATTTTTTAAATGATTTGCCAAGTCTTCACATAAATTACTTGCTTCTATTTCGTTTTTTGATGCAATAATTAATCTTAATAGTCTTTTAAATGGTGGATAATTAGTTCTAAAAAATTTCTCATCTTCTAAAAATTCATCATAATTTTGTAAATATTTTTCAAAAAAATCTTTATTTTGAGTATTTATTAACACTTTAGCTTTTTTGCTTCTTCCTGCACGACCAGCTACTTGAATAGCAAGAGCAAGTGTATTTTCACGAGCTTTATAATCAGGGTAGAATAAATATTCATCAAGTCCTAAAATAGCACAAAATGTAACATTTTTATAATCGTGTCCTTTTGATATTAGTTGAGTTCCTACTAAAATATCTATATTTCCTAACTCAAATTCTTCTAGTATTTCTTTAAGTTTAGTTGCCGAGCTTAATTCATCGCTATCTAATTTTGCAATATTTGCATTAGGTAAAGCCTTTTTTAATTCTTCGCATAATTGAGCTGTTCCTATTATTTTGCTTTCTAATATTTCGCTACCGCAATTATCACAGGTATTTTTTAAATACTCTTTTTTACCACAATAATGGCATTTATATGTTTTATTGTGTAAACTCATTGCCACAGAGCAATTAGGACAAACTTTTCTTGAATTACAATCCTTGCATACAACTTGACGATAATTACCACGCACTGGTAAAAATATCATACTTTGCTCTTTTTTATTTAAATTATCTTCTAATAAATCAAGTAAATTAGAGCTAGGTGTCTCAAGACTATCGTCAAAAAGAATTTCTTTTTCGCTTTGAAAATATGTGCCTTTTAATCTAAATTTATTTATATTTTGATTATAAAAACTTTGAAGACTTGGTGTTGCAGAGCCTAAAATGATTTTTGCATTTGTAATACTTGCTAGATAAATTGCCAAATCTCTTGCGTTATAACATGG
Organism: Campylobacter sp. 2018MI10; assembly: GCF_018501175.1. Lineage (NCBI taxonomy): Bacteria > Pseudomonadati > Campylobacterota > Epsilonproteobacteria > Campylobacterales > Campylobacteraceae > Campylobacter > Campylobacter sp. 2018MI10. The sequence continues at coordinate 9,272 of NZ_JAHCZD010000018.1, forward strand.
ATATTTTGAAGATTTATACGAATTATCGTGTTCTTCATCTACGATAATTAATCCTAAATTACTAAAAGGTAAAAAAAGTGCTGACCTAGCACCAATTACTAAAGGCTTATTTCCTAATTCAAATTCTATTAAATCTTTTTGTTTTTTAGCCTTAGTAATTTTGCTATGCCAAGTAATGAATAAATCTTTAAAATATACTTTCATTCTTTTTTGCATTTGTGGAGTTAGGCTGATTTCTGGCATTAAAAACAATGCTTGTTTTCCTTCATTAAGGCATTCTTGAATTAATTTTGCATATATTTCAGTTTTTCCACTTCCTGTATCTCCAAAAACCAAATTCATTTTATTATTTTGTAAGCTATTTAGACACAAAAGTTGTTTTTCATTTAGTTGTAAATTTATATTTATATTTAAATTATTTTTAGTATTAGATATATTTTTGCTTAGTATAAAACTATCAAGACATAAAGATATATTAGCAGCGTAATATTTACTCATAAATTCTGCTAATTTCATTTGATTATCAGTTAGAAATTCATTGAAAATACTTATTATTTGTTTGGTGTTAAAAGTTGGCTTTTCACATTTATTAATAACAATTGCAAGACAATTTTTATTATGTAATTTTACTTCAACCTTTGAAAATGGTTTAATTTCTTCATCACTTTCATAGGTTAAAGTTTCTAAATTATGTCCTAAAATCGCTACTTTGTAATAATTCATCAAGAAGCTGGTTTAATACAAGAAATTATATTATTGATAGAATCAATTCTTTTCTTATTACATTTATTACATACTGCTTCTACACATATTAATTCTGATTTTATACTTCTATAAATAAATTTATAATATATATTAGAATTAAATGTGTATTTATATAGTTCCATTTTTTCTTTATCTATGAACTTACTATCTTTTTTTTCTTTATCTAAGTAATCTTGAAAATCTTTATCTGGTTTATAAGCTGGGTTATATAAATCAGTCCAAGCAGAGTATGCTTTATCGCTTGTAGCTATTGTTCTTGCTAAAAAAAGCCAACCTTTATTCTCATCTCCTCTATCTAAGCCATCTTTAAATAAAGCTGTAAAAATTTTATCAGGTTCAATTGGTTTTCCAGAAGAATTTAAATTATCCAAAGTTTCAAAACTTGATACTTGTCCTACCATTACATTTTTTAGTAGTTGAGCGTTAATTTTGCCATTAATACCTTCAATTTCTGATTTTAAGCTAGCTATATCAGATTTAAATTTTAAATCAAAAAAATTAGGTAAAGCTACAGCCGATAATATCCCGATAATAACTATCGCAAATATTAACTCTATCATAGTAAAGGCTTTTTTCACTTTATTTTCCTATTTTTAATTTATTGCATTCATTTACATTTTGACAATTTAAACTTTTGTCAGTTTGTGAATATTTAAAATCAATACTTTTTTTATTATTAAAATAAAAAGATACGGTACTTTTACCATATCCATCATTGACCGAAATCCAACAAGGTGCATTAGTTTTAGATGGGTTGCATTCTTTTAATCTATTAAATACTATATTATCCTTATCTGTAACAATTCCTGTTTGATTTCCAAAATATAAATTCTTAGGGAATTTTTTTGAACCTTCTTCGTAAAGCATACTTTGTGAATACTGTTCTAGATTAGTAATTATCAAAACATATTCTTCTTTTAGTTTTAATATTTGTGCATCATCACGACCTACAAATAATTTAGGAATAGCAACTCCAGCTAATATACCAATAATAACTATTACAAATATAATTTCCATCATACTCATAGCTTTTTTCATCTTATTCTCCTATTATAGAACAATCTTCTGCTTTCCAACCGCTTAAGACCTTACTTTTATCACATTTAAAGCTTCCATCATTTGCATCGTATTTAAAAAATACTGCTGTATTTTCTTTAGGTTTTGTAACAAATAATAAATCATTGTTATTATTATCCCAGCCAACCGAATTTTTAGCTCTTCTATTAATTCCTTTTGCTACCTCATCAGCAAAAGCAGGAGCACCCTTACAAGGATAAGTTGTATCTATTGTGCTACTGGTAATAGAGCATAATATACTAGGATATTCTTTAATGCCTTTTTCTATATAAGTATTTCCAGCGTAGGCTTCAATACCTTTTCTAATAGCTTCAACTTGCTCTTTTAATTGCACTATATGTGCTGTGTCTTTATTAGCCATCATTTTAGGAATTGCAATTCCTGCTAATATTCCTATAACAGCAATAGCAAAAATCATTTCTATCATACTAAATGCTTTTTTCATCTATTTTTCCTTTATTGTTAAGAATATTTATAATATTTATTAAATCTTCTTTTTGTCTTTGCAATTCTGATTTAAGATTTACATTTTCTTCTTTAAGTTGTGAATTTTCTTCTTGTATTTTTTCAAATTCTTGCACTAATTGAAAGTGTGAGTAACTTTTTTTAAGATATAAATTAATAAATTGTGGTATTTCTATATTTTTTGTAGGGTTTTTTAGCTTATTTATATCATCATTTAAATAAGCTAAAAATTCTTTAGATGGAACATTAAAATTATAGCCCCTAGCTCCTAAGGTTATCGTAAATTTAGTTGTTGTTTCCAAGCACTTGCTCTATTGCTTTTAAGGTTTCTTCTTCAATTAGATTTTTATTTAATAACTCTTCTTCTAATTTACTGATTTCATACGATTGTGCTTCACATTTAGCTTTTGCTTGAGTTAATTCATTCATAAGTCTTTCGTTTTCGCTTACTAAATATTTATATTTTTCCATTAATTCTACTATTTTATTACTTAGTGTGCTTGTTATGTTATCGCTCATTTTGTTTATCCTTAATCAAATTTTAAAGCTGTGATTTTAATTATTTATAGTTAATATAATAATAAAAATTATTTTTTAGGATTAAAATGTTTGAGTTAATTAGTAATTATAAACCATCACCTGACCAAGCACAAGCAATAGAAAAAATTGTAAATGGTGTAAAAAACGGACAAAAATATCAAACTCTTTTAGGAGTTACAGGCTCGGGTAAAACCTTTACAATGGCAAATGTGATAAATAAACTTAAAATGCCTACTTTAATAATGAGCCATAACAAATCACTTTGTGCGCAATTATATAGCGAATTTAAAGGCTTTTTTGCGAATAATCATGTGGAGTATTTCATAAGCTATTATGATTATTATCAACCTGAAGCTTATATTCCTAGAACTGATACATTTATAGAAAAAGATAGCTCGGTTAATAATGATTTAGAAAGGCTTCGTTTAAGCTCAACTGCTTCGCTTTTAGCATACGATGATTGCGTTTGTATTGCAAGTGTAAGTGCTAATTATGGATTAGGAAATCCTGCTGAATATATTGATATGGTAGAATTTTTTGAAATAGGCAAATGCTATAAACAAAAAGAATTATTACTTCATTTAGTAGCTATGGGATATAGTAGAAATGATGCGTTTTTTGATAGGGGGAATTTCCGTGTAAATGGAGATATTATAGATATTTATCCAGCTTATTATGAAGATGATGCAATTCGCTTAGAATTTTTTGATGATGAATTAGAAAAGATTTATACTTTTAATACTTTTGATAATAAAAAAATCAAAGATTTAAATAAATTCACACTTTATGCTGCAAATCAATTTATAGTCGCTACTCCAACGCTTAAAAGAGCTTGTAAAGATATTAAAGATGAGCTTGATGAAAGATTAGAATATTTTAAAAAACAAGGCAAATTATTAGAAGCACAACGCTTAGAACAGCGAGTTGAATTTGATTTAGAAATGCTAGAAACTACAGGAATGACTAAAGGAATAGAAAATTATTCAAGACATTTAAGTGGGCTTAATGCAGGAGAAACTCCTTATACTTTATTTGATTATTTTAAAATAAAACAAAAGCCATTTTTAGTAATTGTAGATGAAAGCCATGTTAGTTTGCCACAATTTAGGGGAATGTTTGCAGGCGATAGAGCTAGAAAAGAAGTGCTAGTTGAATACGGCTTTAGATTGCCAAGTGCTTTAGATAATAGACCATTACAATTTGATGAGTTTATTAATAAAGATTGCTTTTTTTTATTTGTGAGTGCAACCCCTGCTGAATTAGAGCTTGAGCTTAGTGGAGAGTGTGTTTATCAGCAAATTATGCGTCCAACAGGACTGCTTGACCCTGAAATTAGCATAATTGATAGCGAAAACCAAATAGAGCATTTATATGATGAGATTAAAAAGGTGATTGCTAGAAATGAGCGTGTATTAATCACAACACTTACAAAAAAAATGGCAGAAGAATTGCAAAGATACTACACAGAATTAGGTATCAAATGTAAATATATGCATTCAGATATTGATGCAATTGAGCGAAATGAATTAATAATTTCTCTTAGAAATGCAGATTTTGATGTGCTAATTGGAATTAACTTGCTTCGTGAAGGACTTGACTTACCTGAAGTTAGTCTTATAGCTATTTTAGACGCTGATAAGGAAGGCTTTTTACGCTCAACTACGAGTTTAATTCAAACAATGGGAAGAGCAGCTAGAAATGTCAATGGAAAAGTAATTTTATATGCTAAAAAAATCACAAAATCAATGCAAGAAGCAATAGATATTACGAGTGAGCGAAGAAGCTTGCAACAAGCTTATAATAAATTGCACGGAATTACTCCAAGAAGTGTTGAGCGAAAATTAGAAAAGACTTTAAAACAAAACGAAGATAATGTTTCTATAAAAAAATCAAAAATAGAAAAAATGCCAGCAAATGAGCGGGCTAAATTAGTAAATGAATTAAGAGAAAAAATGCACCTAGCAGCAAAAGAGCTTGATTTTGAACAAGCAGCATTTTATAGAGATGAGATTAAAAAACTAAGAAGTATTTAAAATTTTAAAATTAATAATTATTATTAATATTTTTTATTTAAAATATTAGTTCTTATTATCATTATTAAGGAGAACTAATGTTTAAAGGCTTATTAAAAAGCTTAGTTGTGGCGAGTGTTTTATGTGTTGGTGCTAATGCTAAAGTGGAAGTAATTAAAGATGTTTTAGATAGAGAAGTTAAGGTTGATTTACCTGCTAAAAGAATAGTTCTTGGATTTTACTATACTGACTTTTTAGCAGTAGGTGGTAAGGACGCTTTAAAAAATGTAGTAGGATTTTCTAAGGAAGTTTGGACTGGTTGGACTCCTGCTAGCTGGGACGCTTATATTAAAGTCTTACCGGAGTTAAATAATATAGCTGATGTTGGAGAAGTTGAGCTAAGTACATTTTCGGTTGAAAAGGTATTATCTTTAAAACCTGATTTATTAGTATTAGCTGATTGGCAATATGAGATGATAAAAGACCAGCTTGAACCAATTAATAAAGCAAATATTCCTATTGTAATACTTGATTACAACCGCGAAAGTGTTGAAAGACACATAAGAAGCACCGAAGTTATAGGAAAAATTACAAATAACGAAGCAAGAGCAAATGAGCTTATAAGTTTTTATAAAGGCATAATTGATGATGTGCAAGAAAGAATTAAAAAAGCAAATCTTAAAAAGCCAAAAATTTATATAGAATTTGGAAATCTTGGTCCAAAAGAGCATAGTTATACTTTTGGTAAAGATATGTGGGGTGCTTTAATTGACCTTGCAGGTGGGGATAATATAGCAGCACCACTTGTAGAAAAATGGATGTCAATTCATCCTGAAGAAGTTTTAGCAAGTAAGCCTGATGTAATAATAATTGCTGGTCGTGAAACTGAACTTAAGAAAAATCCAGAAGCTATGGTAATGGGTATTGGAATTAATGAAGAAGAAGCAAATAAAAGGCTAAATGGTTTTAAAACTAGAGCAGGTTGGGATAGTTTGCCAGCTATAAAAGATAATAGACTTTTTGCAGTATATCAAGGAGCTAGTAGAACACTAGTTGATGCTTCTATGGTGCAATTTATTGCTAAAGCTTTATATCCTGATTTATTCAAAGATATAGACCCTATTAAAACTTATATTGATTATCACAAAAAATATCTTCCGATAATTCCAACAGGTTCTTTTGGTATCCAAGCTAAGTGATAAAAGATGAATTTAAGTAAAGAAATAATCGCTCATAGAAAATATGAGCGAAAAAAATTTGTAATTATTGTATTTTTTATATTTTTGGGTATTTTAGGTTTTGTGTGTGATATAGCTGTAGGTCCATCTATGATAAGTCCTATTGAAGTTGTAAAATCAATTTTAAAAGCGTTTTTTATTGATATTGAAGTTGATAATACATCGTATATAATCACACATTCATTAAGATTACCTATGGCTGTTATGGCTTTAGTTGTGGGTGCTGCTTTAGGTTATGGTGGAGCATTAATTCAAACTTTACTTAACAATCCTATGGCAAGTCCATATACTTTAGGACTAGCTGCTGCGGCTGGTTTTGGAGCTTCACTTGTGATTGCATTTGGATTTGCAGGAATTAGTCTTTATTTTGCTGTTCCACTTGGTGCATTTACTATGACTATGGTTTGTTCTAGTGTTTTGTTTTTGTTTGCAAAATCAAGAGCTTTTAGTTCTGAAATGTTAATTTTAGTAGGTATTGCGCTTTTATTTTTATTTCAATCATTGTTATCTTTAGTGCAATACATAAGTGCTCCTGAAATTTCTCAACAAATTGTTTTTTGGCTTTTTGGCTCACTTCAAAAATCAAATTGGACTAATGTAATTATAGTTGGAGTGGTTACGATTATTTGTGTTATTTTACTTATAAAGGATAGTTGGGCGTTGTGTGCTTTTAGACTAGGTGAAAATAGGGCTGAAGTTTTGGGCGTTAATTTATCTTATCTTAGATTTAAAGCATTGCTAATTGTATCAATTATGAGTGCAACGGCTATTTCTTTTGTAGGAGTTATTGGATTTATTGGGCTTGTATCTCCTTATATAGCTAGAATGCTTGTAGGAGAAGACCAAAGATTTTATATGTTTACATCTATGTTAATTGGTGCTGTATTTTTAAGTTTTTCTTCTGTGATTTCAAAGATTATAGTAATAGGGACTTTATTTCCTATTGGAATTGTTACTTCTTTTGTTGGAGTGCCATTTTTCTTTTTTATAGTATATAGTAGGAGAAGGGTATGCTAATCTTAAAAGATGTAAATGTTAAAAGAGCTAATAATTTAATATTAGATAAAATCAATTTAGAATTTGAAAATGGAAAAATATATGCAATAATAGGTGCAAATGGTGCTGGTAAAAGTTCGCTTTTAGATGCTATTTTTGGCAGAGTAAAAGCAGATGGAAAAATTAGTTTAGATGATTTTATTTTAAATAAAAAAACTTATAAATCTTGGCAAAACAATATTGCTTATATGTTGCAAGATTTTAATTCTAATGCAAATCTTAGTGCTTTAGAAGTAGTTTTGCTTGGAAAATTAAAAAAATTAGGGCTTTTTATAAAAGATGAAGAATTAGAATTTGCATTGAATATAATGAAGGGTTTAAATATTAATCATTTAGCTAATAAAAATATAAACGCACTTTCAGGCGGACAAAGGCAGATGATAAGTTTTGCTCAAGTGTTAGCAAAAGAGCCAAAAGTATTATTACTTGATGAGCCTGTGAGTGCTTTAGATTTGCATTATCAATGCTTATTGCTTGAAGCTTTAAAGGAGCAAACCTATACTAAAAACTTAATTAGTATTGTTGTTTTGCACGATTTAAATTTAGCTTCAAGGTTTTGCGATGAGCTTATAGTTTTACATAAAAATTTAGTTTATCAAAAAGGTTTAGCAAATGACATTATCACAAAGCAAATGTTAAAAGATTTATATGATGTAAGTGTAAATGTTTTAGCTGATGAAAATAAGCCTTTAATATCACTTTTAGGAACAAAATGAAAATTTATATAGCAATGCAAGATATTTATAAAGAAGGTTCTATAGGTCTTAGAATACTTAAAAATGAGTTTTTGAGCTTGGATTTTGAATGTGAGTTTTTTGTGTGGCAAGAGTATGAGAATTTAAAAGATTGTGTTATTTTGCCACTTGGTGTTTGGGATTATTCTCTTAAAGTAGATGAGTTTTTGAGATTTTTAGATTTTTGTGAGTTAAATAATATTATTTTAATAAATAATACAAAATTAATTAGAAAAAACTTAGATAAATCATATTTACTAGATATAAAAGACGCTGTAAAATCTAATATTGTAGATATTAAAGATATAAAATTAAAGCCAAATCAAATCATAAAACCCTTAATAGGTCAAAGCGGAAATGGTGTAGCAAGGTTTAATGATGATATTAATTTACAATTTTATAAAGATAAAGCCTTAATTCAAGAATACATTAACCACAATAGCGAAGCTTGTTTGGTATTTTTTGAAGGGGCATATCAATATAGTATTTTAAGAACTAAAAATAATGATTTTAGAGCAAACTATAATTATGGTGTAAAAATAGATGATTTTAATCCAAGCGATGAGCTTATATCTTTAGCTAGCAAATATATTCCAAAAGATAGCTTTTATGCAAGGTGTGATATATTTTTGGCTGATAGGTTTTATATAAATGAAATTGAATGTATTGAACCTGCTTTGTATTTTGATAAAAAGCCAGAGTTTGCAAGTATTTTTGCAAATAAAATGAAAAAATATTTAAATTCCTTAAAATTTTAAGGAATTTGATTTTAAGAATTTTCCAGATATTTTTTACTAACTTCTGCATATTCTAAAGCTTGGTTTTTAATAGCTTTTATTTCTTCATTGCTTAATTCTCTAACAACTTTTGCAGGACTTCCTTGAATTAATGAATTTGGTGGAAAAACTTTATTTTTAGTTACTAATGAATTTGCACCTATTATTGAGTTTTCATTAATAACCGCCCCATCCATAATCACGCTTCCCATTCCTACTAATACATTGGAATTTATCGTGCAAGCGTGGATTATAGAGTTATGTCCAATGGTTACAAAATCCTTTATTATGCAAGGTGTTTTAGGACTAATCTCAACTCCTAGTTCATCATATAAAGCTCTTGCTACATGAATTGTAGAATTATCTTGGATATTTGTGTATTTTCCTATTTTTATATTAGCTACATCTGCACGAATAACTGCATTAAACCATATTGATGAATATTCATCAATTGTAGTATCTCCAATGATTTTAGCTCCATTTGCTACAAAAACTGATTTATTTAAATTAGGATAAAAACTATCGTATTTAACTAACATTTGCTTTCCTTAATAATAATTTTTATTATATAATATAAAAAAGGAGAAAATATGAAGAAAATATTAGTTATATTTTTATTAAATATAATACTTTTTGCTGATTCTATTGCTCAACATAAGGCTGATAAAATTCAAGATTCAAGATTATTTGTTCAAGCACACGATGGAAAATTATTTTGTCTTAGTCCTAAGTTAGCTGATGGAAGATTGCTAGTAGGTATGCAAGATTGCAAGAACTCAAGTATCACAAGATATGATGTATATAAAAGACTTGCGTTTAGATATAATGATAGTTGGGTTTGTGCGTCGCTTGGGGATAGAATGAAAAATGGCAAGATGGGGAGTGATTATGTAGAACTTCGCCCTTGTGTATTAAACGATAAATCTCAATGGTTTGATATTAATAATGATGCTTTTAGCTTAAAGGCATTTTCAAATATGAAAATCACAGAAAAGAACTTTTTATTAGTGGCTACTAAAAATAATTTTGGTAATAAAATAAAAATTTTTGAAGGCGTTATGAAAGAATGGCTTGAAGCTATTGCGCCACCTGTAAATTACGCTTTAAAAACACCAATATATTTTTATGTAGAAAATAGAACAAGTGGAGTTAGAACTAAGTATTATTTGGGTAAAAATAATGCGAATAAAACCAATCCAACTAATTTTTATTATGATTTTAGTTCAGGTAAAATTGCTTTATATAACAATGGTAATTTTGAATGTTTAAAGACTAATTTATCTAATTTAAATGCTAGTTATTTAAGGTTCGAGAAATGTAATTTTGAAGATAGAGAGAATGATTTTTATTGGAATTTAAATTTATTTGATGGTTCTTTTATTTTTGATGGTAAAAATAATATTTTAGAAGTTGCAAGGGGCAGTGATTTAGGTAAATTATTCGTAGTTACAAAAGATTATTATAAAATTAATCTTGCGGGAAGTTCATTAAAGAATACTCAATTTTTCTTTGATAGTAGTGTGTATGATTTATGGAATTTTAATTATAGAAATGCGGGATTTAATTCGCACAAATGTGGAAATGAAAGAAGAGTAAAAAGAGATTTAAATTTCTTTAACTTAGCTAATTTTAATGTTTTAGATGAGAATTGGATAAGAAGACTTTATGCGATAACAAGAACAAGTGATAGTAGTAATGATGCTAGTGGAATTTGTGGAATTTGTATGCTGCAAACTTTTGAAATAGTATCTTTATTAACTCAAGTATATCCATATAATCCTGAACTAGAAAATAATAATCAAGGTTATTTATTTGATTATAGCGATCATAGGAGTCCTTTTGTATCTTTTCAAAGAAGAAATCCAGCATTATATAATCTAATGCAAGGAGCTTTTAACTTTTGGGGAAATGAGTTGGTTTTTGGAGAGCCAATTTATCATAGAGGAGTTAGGGCGATTTGGGCTTTAACTAGAAATATATTGCCAAGATTTGATTGGAGTTTAAGTTCAGTTTATACTGGAGATGATATTGGTAGAGAATTAATAAGACTTACTCGTTCTCCTGCTGGTTCTTTATATATAGCTTTAGTAAGCCTTAGTAATGGTAGAGCTCACGCTATTCCTATAGTTATTACAAATCACGGGGTTGTGGTAATTCCAACAAATAATGAAAATATAAGCGAACAAGAATATTTAGAATTAGTAAGACCTGCTAATAATTTAAGAAGTTTAGAGCTTTCTGTTACGGCAAATGGAAGATATCAAATAGAGGCATTAACTTTAATTGGTTTAGTTGGAAATAGAGATAATGTATTAGGAGAATACTTAAATCAGTTTGATTGCACCGGAGATGGTAGTTTTAGAAGGGGTAATGGTAATTTCTTAAATCCAAATAATGCAAATACTTGCAATAATGGAAGATGTGAATTAATGGAAATTGATTTTATGTTTAGCAATTAAGCTAAACATAATCTCTTGGCTTTTTTAAAGACGGGATAAAATATATAATTTTTTGTTTGATTGTTTTGATAATTTTGCCAAATTTAGAACGTCTTTTCAAATTAGCATTTTCATTTATTGAGCTTTGAAAATTAATATCTACATTAATTAATATCGGATACACAGCATAAGTATTAAATAATAATGTATTAGATGTGTAATGATCTGCGGCCATATATATTTTTTTTGTTTCGTTGAATAATTTTTCAGCTCCTTTTTTTGTTATATAATATCCATGAGTTCCGTTGCCTCTTCCAATTATCTTTCTTATATTCCAATTTTTTATTTTATGATTAAATTTTAAAGAATAAGGTGTATTGATAATATAACCATCATCTCTATATTGTTGCCAATAATGTCCTAACAATATTAAATCAGTATTTTTTGGAAATTCATTTTTATATTTTAAAAATTCTAATAAATTCTTATCAAATACTGCATCATCTTCTAAAATAATTGCGTCTTCTAGATTTTGTTCTATAATTTTTTGATAACATAATCTATGGCTCATAGCACAGCCTATTTCGCCTAAATTTAATGGTTTTCTAAGATATTTTAATTGAATTTCAACTGAAGCTACGTTGTTTTTTATTTCATCTTCACTCAACGCTTTGCCATATACAGCTTTAATTATTTCATAATTAAGCCCTAAGCTTTCGCAAAGGGCTGTTATTTTTTGTCTTTTTTCTATATCTTGCTCAAGATTAATTATAAAGAATTTCAAGCAAATACGCCTTTTTGTGGCCCACTTTTACCACAACAATCTTTATATTTCTTACCACTACCACAAGCACAAGGTTCATTTCTTGATTGCTTTTTGATAGGTTTTTCAATTTCTTGAATTTCTTCATTAGTTTCAGGCATTCTTAGTTGAATTATTAGTAATACTTTTATACTTTCACTTTTAATTCTTTCAACTAGCTCCATAAATAAATTATAACTTTCTCTTTTATATTCTACTAATGGGTCTTTTTGATTATATCCACGAAGACCAATACCTGTTTTTAAAATATCCATTTGATACAAATGCTCTCTCCAAGCACCATCTAAAACTTGTAGATATAATAATTTTTCAATTCTTTCCTTTTCACTATCAGGAACTATGCTAAATTTAACTTTTAACATAGTAGTTATTGCATCAATAATAACACTTCTGCTTTCTTCTGTGTTTAAAGTTTTTAATAATTCTAAATCTAGCTCTAAATTAATTTCATTTTTGAATAATTCTGCTAAATTTTCAGCACTTAAATCATTTAAGTTATGAATTAAATAATCCACATATTCAGCTATATTTTGCTCAACTTTTGTCTCAATATCATAATTTGTATCTAGCAATTCATTTCTATATTTATATATAGTTTTTCTTTGTTCGTTTGCTACATCATCATATTCAAGTATATGTTTTCTACTTTCAAAATGAAGATTTTCTACCTTTTTTTGAGCACTTGCTACTGCACGAGTTACAAGTGAGCTTTCTATGCTTTCACCTTCAGCGATTTTTAATCTAGTAAAAATTGCTTTTAGCTTATCTCCACCAAAAATTCTTAATAAATTATCTTCAAGACTTAAATAAAATCTACTAACACCAGGATCACCTTGTCTTCCAGCACGACCACGTAATTGATTATCAATTCTACGGCTTTCGTGTCTTTCAGTTCCTATTATATATAAGCCACCCAATTCTCTAATCTCATCAGTAATTTTTATATCAACACCACGACCAGCCATATTAGTTGCAATAGTAACTGCTCCTTTTTTACCTGCATCTTTGATTATTTCAGCTTCGTGAGCGTGATTTTTAGCATTTAATACATTGTGAGCTATTTTTGCCTTTTTTAAATACTCGTGTAAAAGCTCGCTTTTTTCAATACTTGCAGTTCCAACTAATACAGGTTGTCCTTTTGCGTTAGCTTTTTTTATTTCATCAACTACGGCTTTAAATTTCTCATCTTGAGTTTTATAAATTAAATCATCTAAATCTTTTCTAATTACAGGCACATTAGTTGGGATTGTAATTACGTCAAGGTTGTATATTTGAGAAAACTCAGTTGCTTCAGTTTGAGCTGTTCCTGTCATACCAGCAAGTTTTTCATACATTCTAAAGTAATTTTGGTAGGTAATATCTGCTAAAGTTTGACTTTCTTCTTGGATTTTAACTCCTTCTTTAGCTTCAAGTGCTTGATGTAAGCCTTCGCTAAAGCGTCTTCCTTCGCTAATACGACCTGTGAATTCATCTACAATCATTACTTCGCCATCTTTAACAACATAATGAGTATCTTTTAAAAATAAATTATTAGCCTTTAAAGCTTGGTCTAATTGATGAGCTAAAATAGCATTATCAAGACTATATAAATTATCAACTCCAAATAATTTTTCTGCTTTTGAAATTCCTTGCTCTGTAATTAAAATAGTTCTATTTTTCTCATCTGCTATAAAATCTCCACTAGGTTTTTCTTTAGGATCATCTGGTGCAACTCCGCGAACCATTTGTTTAGCTACTTCATTAGCTCTTATATAACCATCTAATGTTCTATTGGTTGGCCCTGAAATTATTAATGGAGTTCTAGCTTCATCTATTAAAATACTATCAACTTCATCAACGATTACAAAATAATGTCCCCTTTGAACTTTATCTTCAGCATCAAAGCACATATTATCTCTTAAATAATCAAAACCAAATTCACTATTAGTTCCATAAACAATATCACACGCATAAACAGCTTTTCTATTTCTATGGTCGTTTCCTACTAAAATACCAACACTAAAACCAAGAAAATTATATATAGCACTCATCTCATTAGCATCTCTTGCTGCTAGATAATCATTTGTTGTTACTACATGAACGCCTTTTTTTGTCATTGCGTTTAATACCACAGGTAAGGTTGCTACTAAGGTTTTTCCTTCCCCTGTTTTCATTTCTGCTATGCTTTTATCATTTAAAACCATACCACCTATTAATTGCACATCATAATGTCTCATTCCAAGCGTTCTTTTGCTAACTTCTCTTACTATTGCAAATACATCTTCTAAAACTAAATCTAAATTATTATTGTCTTCAAGCACTTTATTTTGTAGGTTTTGAAATTCGCTTTTAATTTCTTCATCATTTAATTTTTGATATTTTTCTTCTAAAGAATTTATTTTTAATACTCTTTTTTTGTAGGCTTTAAGAAGTCTATCATTACGAGTTCCAAATATACATTTTGCTATATTTTTAAACATTTAAATTTACCTCTTGGTTTTGATTTTTGAATATAATTATATTTGTTAAAATAAATAAAAGGATATTTAAAAGGTATTTAAATGATTATTAAAAAAATCTTTTTGCTTTGTATTTGTGGAATTTTTGCTTTTGCATTTAAAATTGATAATATAAATTACAATAGTTTTGAAGCTGATTTTATTCAAAAAGTAGTTGATTTGAGTAATAAAACTTTAATATATGAAGGTAAATTTTATTATCAAAATGAAAAAAGTTTATGGCAATACCTAAACCCTGATGAAAAAAAAGTTTATATTACTAAAAATGAAGTTGTAATAATTGATGATGACTTAGAACAAGTAATTATTAGTAAAGAACAAATTGATTTAGCAAATATTTTAAAAAATGTTTCTTTATATGAAAAAAAAGAAGATTTTGTAATCTATAAAGCTAAGTATGATAATATAATTTATTATGTAAAAGTGCTTAATAATCTTTTAACAAATATAAGTTATAAAGATGAATTAGATAATCAAGTAAGCATAGATTTTATAAATTCAAAAATTAATTTAAAAATAAATGATGATATTTTTAAATATAGTATTCCAAAAAATTATGATGTAATAAGGTGAGGTTATGGTAATAGATATTGATTTAAAAGATAAAGCATATAAAGTTTATATAGATGAAGAATTAAAAATAAATAAAGATTATGTAATTTTAACTAATACAACTTTAGAAAAACTATACTTAAATGATGTTTTACAAAAAATAGGAAAACAACCAAAAGCGATAATAGTTATACCAGATGGAGAAGAATACAAAAATCAAGAAAGCGTTAATTATATTTTAGAAGAACTATTTAAAGCTGAAATTAGTAGAAGTGATTTGCTAATTAATCTTGGCGGCGGGGTAATTAGCGATATTGGTGGCTTTGTAGCTAGTATTTATAAGCGTGGAATAAAACATATAAATATAGCTACAACCTTACTTGCTAGTGTTGATGCAGCAGTAGGTGGTAAAACAGGCATAAACAATGCTTATGGCAAAAATCTAATAGGCACATTCAAGCAACCTAGTGCTGTTTATATTTTCACAAATTATTTTAAGACTTTAAAAAAGGCTGAATTAAGTGCTGCTATGGCTGAAGTTATTAAAATGGCTGTTTGTTTTGATTTGGATTTTTATAACAAATTAAGCAAATTAAGTTTTGATGATATTTTTGATAATATCTTAGAATTTGTAGAAAAATCAATAAAAATTAAAGCAAATGTAGTAATAAATGATGAGTTTGAAGATAATCTTAGAATGAAACTAAATTATGGTCATACTTTTGCTCATGTTATAGAAAATGAGACGAATTATAAAGGCTATTTACACGGAGAAGCTGTTGCTATTGGTATGGTTATGGCTAATAAATTGGCTTGTAATTTAGGTTTAATTTCAAAAGAATTTGAAATAAGTATTTTAAATACTTTAAAGAATTTTAATCTACCTACATTTTATAAAATCAATTCATCTTCTAAATTCTATGAAGGATTTTTCCAAGACAAAAAAACTCTAAGTGGAAAAATCAATTTTATTTTACCTAGCAAAGAAGATTTAAGCATTATTAAAAATGATATTTCAAAAGATGAAATATTAAAAGTTTTAAGGGAATTTGAATGAGATTTTTATTAGCTTTTTTTGTTTTTGTAACTTTTATTTATGCAGAAAATACAGAAGAATTTACAAAAAACCTTGAAGGAGTGTATTCTGTCAAGGAAAAATTGCATATTATAAATAATGAATTAAAAGACAATATCACTATAAAAAATTATAAAAATTATCAAGAATATTTAAGATTAAAAAATGAATTAAAAGAAGCAAATGAAAATTTATTAAAAGCTAAAAAAACTCAAAAAGAACAATTAGAAAATACCATAAAATCACTTGAAGATAAACTAAGTGTATTAAAAGATTATGAAAGCTACAGCGTAGTAAAGTATTTAAATCTACCTAGTGAGCCTACTGAATATAAAAAGATTTCAAATATTTATTTAGTTATTGAAGGTTTATCAGAGCGTAAAGAATTAGCTAATGAGAAAAAAGAATATGAAATAAAATTAAAAGATTTTACTACATTAGTATCTAAAATAGATAAGAAAACAAAGCTTTTACAAGAACTATATGACATTGAGCCAAGTGAGAATTTAAGTCAAGAATTAGTATATTCTATAAAAGAATTAAATGATTATAAAAGCGCTTTAGAAAATATCACAAATGCTTTTGAGATATTTAAAGTTAAGGCAAATAACACAATTAAGCTTATAAATAACGATATAAAAAAGCAATATGATAGTGCTATATTTTTTATAGCAATTATTATTTGTATATTTATTGCTAGGTATTTATTAGGCTTGATGCTTAGAAAATATGTTGATGATAAAGATAAAGTTTATACTTCTTTCAAGATTTTAAATATATTTACTTTTATTATTGTTTCTATGTTTTCTATATTTTATTTTGTTGAAAATATAAGCTATTTAGTAAGCGTATTAGGATTTGCATCAGCTGGTCTTGCTATTGCTATGAAAGATATGTTTATGAGCTTACTTGGTTGGGCTACTTTACAATTTGGTGGTGGCTTTCATGTAGGTGATAGGGTAAAGGTTAGTAAAAATGGAGTTACTTATGTAGGAGATATTATTGATATTTCTTTACTTAAGATGACTATATACGAAGATGTTACATATACTACTTTTTTGACAAATCGTCGTGCTGGAAGAATTATTTACATACCAAATCACTATATTTTCACAGAATTAATATCAAATTATAATTATTCTTATATGAAAACCGTTTGGGATGGAATAGATATAGTAATAGATTTTTCAAGTAATCTTGAAAAGGCAAAACAAATAATTTTAGAATCAGCTAGTTCTCATACTCAAGCATTCAGCGATAGTGCAAAAAAAGCAATTCAAAAAATGAGAAATCATTATCAAATGAAAAATTCAGGAACAGACCCAAAACTATTTGTAATGTTAGAGCAATACGGGATTAAAATATCTATTTGGTATATGACAAATTCAAGAGAAGCTCTTAAAATGCGTTCAATAGTAAGTGAAGAAATTATTAAAAGATTAAAAGCAAGTGATGATATAAAATTAGCTTTCCCATCACAAACTATTTATATGGATAAAAGAAATAATCAGCCATTTTTAAAGGATAATAATGAAAATATATATTAAAACTTTTGGTTGTAGAACCAATATTTACGATAGCGAATTAATCAAAAGCTATATAAAAGATAATGAAATAATAAATGATGAATTACAAGCTGATATGATAGTAATCAATTCTTGCACGGTTACTAATCAAGCTGATTTAGGCTTAAAGCAATATATAAGACATATTAAAAATCATAATCCAAATACTAAATTCATCTTAACAGGTTGTGCTGCAGCAAGTATTGGCAAAAGCTTATATGATAGCAAAATAGTTGATGGTGTAATGGGTGCGTCTTTAAAATCAAATATAAATAAGTTTATACTAAATCCAAAGGAATTTGATTTAGGAAATCTAAATTTCATAGATGAAAAAATAGTAAGCAATTACGAAAACCACACAAAAGCATTTGTTAAAATCCAAGAAGGCTGCGATTTTGCTTGTTCTTATTGTATTATTCCTAGTGTAAGGGGTGGGGCTAGAAGCCTAAAATTAGAGCAAATTATAAATCAGATAAAAACCCTAGCTAATAATGGTTATAAAGAAGTAGTTTTAACAGGCACAAATATAGGTAGTTACGGAAAGGATTTAAATCTATCTTTAGCAAAATTACTTAAAGAAATTAGCAAAATAAATGGGATTAAAAGAGTTCGTTTAGGTAGCATTGAGCCGGTTCAAATTGATGATGAGTTTAAAGAATTATTAGACGAAGATTTTATTGAAAAACATCTTCACATAGCCTTACAACACACAAATGAAAAAATGCTAAAACTAATGCAAAGAAGAAATAAAGCTTATAAAGACTTAGAATTATTTGAATATTTAGCTAATAAAGGTTATGCCTTAGGCACTGATTATATAGTAGGTCATCCAGGTGAGAGTGATGAAATATGGGCTGATGCTATTAATAATTTTAAGAAATTTCCAATAACTCATCTTCACGCTTTTGTGTATTCTAAAAGAGACGGGACAAAAAGCGTAGAATTAGCAAAGACTTTAGGCGAAGTTGATAAAAATATCTCAAAGCAAAGATTAAACGAGATTAAAGAAATTACTAGATTAAAAAATTATGAATTTAGAAAAAATCAAAAAGATTTAATAGTATTAGTAGAGCAGTTTAAAGACGGCTATTATCAAGGATATGACCAATATTTTAATCTAATTAAAATCAAATCAGATAAAGACTTATTAAAAACTTGGATAAATATTAAAGATTACGAGGTAGAAATTGACAAAAATAAAGCCATTTACTAAAAATATCAAAATAATAATCGCTTGCATAATTCTTGCAATTATAGCTTTAGGAATATTTTCGCTAAGTAAAAAAGAGCAAAATATATCTTTAAACGAGTTTTCATCATTAGAATTAAAAAATATTTCAAATGCTTACATTTATGAAAATATGCTTTATTTTTCAATAAATGATAAAGATTATAAAATTTTAGCTGATGAAGAAATAATCAAAAAAATCTTAAAATACAAAAGCGTAGAAAATAAAATAGAATTTGATTATTCAATAATTTTAGTTTTTATTATGATAATAATTTTTATTTATTATCTAATATACTTAAGAAATCTTAGCACAAAACAAGGCATATCAAATCATCCAATTAATAATGTCTTAAAGCCTGAATTTAGATTTGTTATCAAAACAGATAGTAATTTTAATGATATTATAGGTCAGTTTAAAGCCAAAGAAGAATTAAGAAAATTAAGCTCTATTTTTAAAACCAACAATCCTTGCTTAATAAAAGGAGTTTTATTAACAGGTGCTAGTGGAGTAGGTAAGACTATGTTAGCAAGAGCTTTAGCAAATGAGTGTGGAGTTAATTTTTTATACCAAAGTGCAAGTAGCTTTAATGAAATTTTTGTAGGTCTTGGAGCAAAAAGGGTTAGAGAATTGTTTGCAAATGCTAAAAAATTAGCACCTTGTATAGTTTTTATTGATGAAATTGATGCACTTGGAAAGCAGCGTGGCAATGCTTTAGCAAACGATAGTGAAAATACACTTAATGAATTGCTAACTCAAATAGACGGCTTTGCAGAGCTTAAAAATGTCTTAGTAATTGCTGCTACAAATAGAGCTGATGTTTTAGATACGGCTTTACTTAGAAGATTTGATAAAAAAATTCATTTTACCTTACCAAATTATAGCGACAGAATAGAGTTCTTTAAACAACTTATTAAAAAAGATTTAATAAGTTCTGATTTTAATTTAGATTATTTAGCTTATATTTCAAAAGGTTTTAGCGGGGCTTCTTTTAAAAGCTTAGAAAATGAATTGTTACTAAGAGATAGATTAAGCGAAAGAGAAATAATACATGAGATTTTAGTGATAAAGCACGGCATTAGCGAAGATTTAGAATTAAGCGAAAACGAGCAATATATTCAAGCTATTTATCAAGCAGGTAAAATCACTATGGCAAAGATTTGTGATGCGAATTTAATTTATGCTAATTTATTTACATTTGAGTATTTTTATCCAAACGAGCATATAAAATCATTTTCAGAAATAAAAAACGAAATCAAAATTCTTTTATCAGGAATGTTAGCAAATGAATTATTTTTAGGCGAAAATTACAATAATTTTTCTAAAGATAGAGATAAAATACAAGAATTAAGCAAATTTTATGTGGAATTTGAAATATCATCTTTAGAAGAAGAATGTAAAGAATATTTAAAAGCTTATGAAGAAGAGATTAAAAATACAGCAAATGAATTGCTTTTAAATAAAGAAATATTTTTTTAAAGGATAAAAATGGATATTATAAAAATAGGGATAATTACGAGTTCAGATAGAGCAAGTGCAGGAGTTTATGAAGATATTAGTGGAGCAGAAATTAGAAAAATTATGCAAGAATATTTATTAAATGAAATTGATTTTAAATACTCATTAATCCCTGATGAAGAAGAACTGATTACAAATGAGATTATTAAAATGGCTGATGAATTTGAATGCGATTTGGTATTTACCACAGGTGGAACAGGACCAGCTTTAAGAGATGTTACACCAGAAGCAACAAAAAAAGCAATCGAGCGTGAATTACCAGGCTTTGGAGAATTAATGCGTGCAAGCTCACTTAAGATTGTCCCAACAGCAATCCTAAGCCGTCAATTAGCAGGGACAAGGGGTAAAACTCTAATAATTAATCTTCCAGGTAAGCCAAAAGCAATTCGTGAATGTATAGAGCCTATTTTTCCTGCGATACCATATTGCCTAGACTTAATGAATGCAAGTTATATAAATGAGAGCGAAAATGCACCAAAGGTATTTAGACCTAAAAGTAAGTAAAAAATATTCAAAAATGCACATAAGTGCAATAATTATTTAATAAAAAAAATTATAATTTAGAACTTTAATTTTTTAAGGAGAATAATATGAATAGGAAAATTGTGTTTTCATTAGTATTATTATCGGCTTTTTCTTATGCAAATGCAGAGAATAGAACGCCATTACAAATAGGTATAGCGAGTGGTGATACTCCGCAAAGACATCAAGGACACTTAGATAAGTGTGTGGATTTAAAAACAAGTAATAGAACTGTAGATGGTTTGAATGATTGCACTAAATTGAGAAAATTTAATGATGATATTTATTTTCATTGTAAAGCAGATAGTAATGTTGGACTTACAGAGCATTCGAGCTATTTCCATTTAATAAATATCTTAACTCAAAAAGGCGATGTTGTTAAAAACCCAGAAAAGGTTAGATATGAAGCATTAAGACAATGTGGAGTTAGCTATTTTGATGCTAGAATGTATTCAGCTTATAAAATGGCTGTAAAATATACACCTTATAGTGAAGCTAGTAGCTTTGTTAATAGTTATAGAGATAATGTTATTAAGAAAAAATTGGCTGATTCCAACACTAAAGAAGTATGCAAAAAAGTTCTTGAGGCAGAATTAAATTATATTAACAATTATGCTGGTAAAAGTCTAGATGATATTGATTATGACCCGTATTACTCTGCAGTAGGATTTAAGGCACCTGTAGTTCAAGAATTAATTAATAATAAAGAATACGGAATCGGTAATATAAATTTAAAATCTAGTCTAAAAAATAGAGATAAAAAAATTGTTCAAGATTTTTATAAAGAATTTAAAGTAAATACGACAGGTAGGGTTGTAGTTTCAAGTAGTCCAACTTATAAAAATAGTCAATATTTAGTGTATTTATTAGACCAAAATGAGTTTGCAGGTAGCAACGGTTGGGTATATAGAAACTTTTCAAATATTGTTGGCGATAGAACTAACGCTAGTGATGTATCAGGTATGAAAGGTTGTTCTAGCTTATCAAATGGTAGCTTAACAACTCATAGTATTGCTTCTTGGGATACAAACAAATTAATTTTTGTTAATGAAAATTATAATAACTCTGTAGTATTAGGTGTTTGTGATGTTTATAATAAATATTTAGAATTAAACAATAATCCTAATATTTTTGCTAAAAACAGAGCTTTAGAAGCCATAATTTTAAAGAATTCAAAAATTAAGCCTTATAGTTCAAATGATTATTTTGCTGATTATAATGATAATGCAGCTGGCAATCGTGTTAATGATTATGCTGGTGGCGTTAGTAAATGTTATAATTATGATTTAGAAAATTATAGCTCTTATCTAAGTAGAGCTTATTATTTTGATTGGAGAAATGAATTAGATTATAGGAAAGATGATGCAAAAGAAATTGCAAGAAGAAACTATATGTTTAGTATTCATAAACCAAATGATACACATAAGGGTATTTTTGATAGTGAAGGTAGCACTTATAATTTTAGTGTGAATGTTAGACCATCATTACAATATCTTCCAAGCAATACTGATGAAAATAATACAATTGTAACTAATTTAAGAGTGAAATTTATTCCTGATGCTGATTATTATCAAATCACAAATGAAGCAAATCAAACTGATAAAAAAGATAGCAAACCTTTAAAAGTTACTAATTTAGATGATGTATATATTGCTTTAAATAACTATAAAACTCCATTTAACGCTGAAGATAGAAAAGCAAATAATATTTCAGTTAAATATTATTTAACAAGTTTTCAATTGACAAAGCAAAGAATGGCAGATGCGAATGGTGCAGTAGATTCTAAAGCAGAAGTGATTTCAACTAACGAGCATTTTGAGTTAGTTCAGAAAGAAAACATAACTGGTTTTGGATTAAAATTTACAAAAGATACATTCAAAAAACTAGCTAAAATTGATGATAATGATTTATTAAAAGGTAATGTTTATAAATTCACATTTAAACCTTTAGAGATTATGGAGCAAATAACAGAAACTAATAGAGAAGAAGAGTGTCCAAAAACAAGTGGAAATTGTGTTGTTAAAGATGTAACTAGAAGTTATCTTAGACCAATGTTTCAAGCTTCAGGTGTTGATATTGTAAAAGGTGCTCCAAAGGGTAGTGTAGAAATTATCTTAGGTCATAGTGAAATGCCAAATGGTATTAATTTTGGAACAGCTTATAATAATATTGATGCTACTAAAATATTAGAAAATAATAAAATTGCTTCAAATACAAAGGTAGCTGATAAGATTTATACAAGAACAAGTAGTCAAGATATATATTTAGGCTTTACAAAACCAGATGTTAAAGTTCTTTATAAACAATACATTAAGTTTTATAATGGTTCTGATGAGTTAAATGCAGATATTTATAACGGAACTCAAAAACTTTCAAAATCAATTACAGAATGTAAAGGTTATTATCCAATTGATAACAAAATGGTTTTACATTTAAAAGATAAATTAGCTGTAAATCAAAATTATCAATATAGATACGAAATTGCAGAATACGATAGCACTTTTGAAGAATGTTCAGTATTAGGCGATAGAAGTTCAAATACATTCTCAATTAGACCAGATAGCATTACTTATAAAGTAGGCACACTTGATACATTTGATAAAAAAGCAGGTAAAGAAGATAAAAAATATCCAAACAATAATGTAACTTTCACTGCGGATTTAAAAGATGATAGATTTGGAATTAGTGTTGCAGAATTAAAAGTAAGTGATTCAAAAGGTAGTGTTAAGAAATTCTATTTAGAAGATAAAAACTCAGTTCAACTAAATCAAGTTGGCTCAAAAGCTACTAGTAGAACATTTGTTGATTTTAATAAAACAAATGGTAATTTTGATATAAAAACCGTGTTTCCTTTAGTAACAGACGCTCAAATAGCATTCTCTGAAAACAAATTTACTATAGGAGATTTAGAGCAAGATTTATGCGTGAATTCTAACGCTGCTGTAGATATTACTAATGCTAATAAGATTAATTCAGATGGTAAAATTAACTGCCAAACTCCAGGTAATGAACTTACTGTTAATTTTATAGCAGATGAGACATTAGGCTTAGAAAAAGACAAGAATGAAAATGTAAAGATCCCAGATGTAACAAATAAAAATTTTGTTAATTATGTTCCATTTAGCGATAATGATAGTGAAAGATTAACTATCCCATTACAAATCACAAGCAAAAATGCTAATGAATATTTTTATAAAAAATTTAGCGATAATGAAGCAGAATTAAAATTGGTTTTAGATTACAGTAAAGTACCTGATTTAAATAAAATGATTATAAAGGTAGATCCACGTAATACTACATTAGATATTACAGCAACTAGCAAGATAGGTGAGTTTAGCATAAATAATCTAAATAAGACTTTTGATGAAAAATTAGTAGAACTTCAAGGTGCAAAATTAAGTGATTATGATGAAAATAATTTTGATGCAAAAGACTTTGGTAAAATCAATTTCAAAATTGGTTATTTAAAAAATACAGGCACTAAGCCTAATTTAGACCCTGTATTTAAAATAACTGGAGCAAATGCTGAAGTAAAATTTAAAAACTCTAAACCATTAAAATATCCTAATATCTTGACAAATTCATACGAATTTGCTTATACAGGAATGTTCTTTAAGGATTTAAAAGAAACTAAAGACAAATCATTAGTTATCAATTATGACAACGCTGGGGTGTTTAAATATGATAATAATAAATTTGTTAAAGTTCCAAACGCTAATATTAAAGATTTTACAAAATTATTTAATGGAGCTAAGGGTGATTTTACCTTTACTAGTGATTATTCAAAAACTACATTTAGTGGAGATACATATAATATTCCAAGCAGTGTAGAAAGTAATCAATATTTTAAAGATACTTTAAGATTTAGAATTGATCCAAAAAAAGCCAATAGTTACTTAAATTCTGACGCTACATTTACAATTGAATTTGTAAAATAATTATTTAGCCCTTAGTTTATCTAAGGGCTTTTATTTTTAACATATATTTTCTTATTAATTTATTTATTATTTTTTTAACATTATTTTAACTTAGCATAAATAGAATTAGCGATTTTAATTATTAAAATATTAAAGGAGCTATATGAAATTATCTTACAAAATTACTTTATTTGCTTTTGTTTCATTACTAATTATCAATTTAAGTGCTATTTTAGTAGCTAGTAAAGGTATGAATGAATTAGACAATATCGCTCAAGAAGCTCTTGATGGTATGAGTGTTGATGATGCGAAAAAAACAGCAGTTAGTATTACTAGCTTAATTACTTCAATGTCTAAAAAAATTCATTCAACAAGTGAAAATCAAGAAAGTTATAATAAAAATATTCTTACATTTTTAAGTGAATTAGACTTAAAAAATCGCTCTGTTAATTTATTTGTAATTAATAAAAAAGGCGAATATGTAATGCACTATCTAAAAGATAGAATTGGTGAAAATGCTTATAATAAAAAAGATTCTAATGGTAAATTATACATACAAGAAATAATTCAAACAGCAAATAATGGTGGTGGATTTGTAACAACCCATATGAAAGCTGATAAGACAAGACCAGAAAGAGATGTAGTGTATTATGTAGAAAAAGATAGTTTCAATGATTATGTATATATAAGCGTAATTTACTTAGTAGAAGCTAAAGAAGAAATAGCAGAAATTAGTGCAAAAGTATTAGATAAGAAAAATGAAGTTGTTTTAAACTATTCTGTATTTGCAGTTATTTTATGTATTATTATTCTTGCTTTATGGCTGATTGTTATTAGAATTTGGATTAGCAAACCATTAAATGAACTAACCCAAAAAGCTTATGATTTATCTAAAGGAGATGGGGATTTAACTAAACTTTTAGAGATAAAAGGCAAAGATGAAATAGCAAGTGCTAGTAAAGCTATAAATGATTTTATCGGTAAGATTAGAATTTTAATTAACGAAGTAAAACAAATATCTTATGAAAACAAAACAATAGCAGCCGAGCTTAGTAGTGTTAGTATGCAAACAGGAAAAAGAAGTGAAGAAAGCTTTAATATAGTTGAAAATGTTGTTGAAGAAGGTAAATTAACCAAGGATAGTTTATCATCAGGCATAAATAGTGCTAATGATAGTAAAAATGAACTAAGAGGTAGCACAACTAGTATTCACGAGACCATTAATGCTATTAATTCATTAACTAATCAAATAAATCATAGTGCTGATATAGAAAGTGCTTTAGCTAGTAAGATTGAGCAATTAAGCCGTGATGCTGATAATGTTAAATCTATTTTAGAAATAATTAATGATGTAGCAGACCAGACTAACTTACTTGCACTAAATGCTGCAATTGAAGCAGCAAGAGCAGGAGAGCATGGTAGAGGATTTGCCGTAGTAGCTGATGAAGTAAGAAGTTTAGCAGAGAGAACTCAAAAAAGCCTTAGTGAAATAAATGCAACAATAAGTGTTATAGTTCAAGGTATTAAAGATGCAAGCGAACAAATGAGTGATAACTCTAAGCAAATTGGCAATCTAACAAATGTTGCAAATGGTAGTGAAGAGCTAATTAAAAATATGGAACAAAAATTAAAAGAAGCAATAATTAGTAGCGATAAGACTGTGGATAATTATATTAACGCTAGCAAACAAATTGAAGATATTTTAAATGAAGTTTCGCAAATTGCAAAAATTACTAATGAAAACGCAAGAAGTGTAGAAGAAATAGCAAAAGCTGCAAGTCAATTAACTAATATCAGCGAAGAATTAGATAAAAAATTAAGCGAATTTAAATCATAATATATTCTTGCTAAGATTTTGTATTTAAGGAGTTTTAATGTCTTGGATATACTTAATCTTAGCAGGTGCTTTTGAGATTGGTTGGCCTATTGGCTTTAAATTAGCTAGTAATGGCTCAAAAATATGGATAGTGTTTTCTATAGTATCAATGGGGCTTAGCGGGTTATTTTTGTATTTAGCGCAAAAAAATATTCCTATCAGCACAGCTTATATTGTATGGACTGGTATTGGTGGGTTAGGAACGGCTTTGATTGGGATTATGGTTTTTAATGATAGTATTAGCTTTTTAAAACTTATGTTTTTAAGTCTTATATTAATAGGGTTAGTTGGAATTAAAATTGTAAGTTGATATTAAAAAAGATATATTTTAATAATTTGTTTATTTTATTAAATCTTATAAATATTTATATAACTTAGAATATATTTATATAAAATATTTAAAAATATTTTTAATTTTATAAATACCCCCCCCCATTTTGTTAGTAATTGATTAACCTTTATATATTGATTTTTAACTATAATAAAGCATTTTTCATTTATTTTTTAGGGGAGAAAATGAATAGAACTATAAAATTATCTTTAATAACTTTTATATTAGCGGGGGGGGGGTAATTTAGCTCTTGCTGATACTATTCCAAGCACTGCTATAAATTCTTTAGCGTATGCTAAAGATACTATTAGTAATGGCAAAACTATAACAAGCACTACTTATTCAAAACCAACTGATATTACTCATACACAAGGAAATATTTATATAGGTGAATACAATACTAAACACACTATAAATGATTTAAATATTAGTTCTAGCGGTAATCTGTGGGCTGGTGTTATAAGGGGTAATGTAACTTTAAATAATGTAAATATAAGCAAATCAGCTGTTGCAGATAACGATCAATATGGAATTATATTAGATACAAGCGGTAAAAACAACCCTATTTTAAGTATGAATAGTAGTAGTCTAAAAAATATATCAATTAATACTATGGGTTCTGATGGTAATCACGGCATTGCTACAATTACTCTAACAGACACTACTTTAGATAATGTCAAATATGCCAATAAACCTTTTAAGGTAGGGTCGAGCTTGACTATCTTAAACTCAACTATAAAAGATAGCGATTTTAAGCACAATACTACTATAGATAATTCTGTATTATCTGGTACCATAAAAGGAAATATTACGCTTGTTAATAAAGTGGATTTATCTAAAGCTACTATAGATACTACTGATTTAAAATTGAATAATATCGAAGTTAAAGGGCTAGGAAATGATAAATCAGAATTGAAAGCAAGTGGTTTAATAACCACTTTAGGAAATGTTATGTTGAATAATATTTCAATTGCCAAAGCTAATTCATTAACCGGTAAAACACACCATATAACCATAGGTAATGATAAAGAAGGAAATAATACGAATATAGTTATAAATGATAGTATTCTTATAAATACAGCTATAAATCGTTATACAAATAAATATACAAATACAGCTTTAACCATAAATAAAAGCTTAGTAACTAATGTTAATTTTGGTAATGCTGATTCTGGGCTTGAAAATGTATTTATAAATGATAGTATTATTAATAATACAGATAGTAATGTAAGTATTAACAAAGGCGATAATAAAGGAACTTTTTATTTTAAAAATTCAGAAGTAAATAGCGTTATAAATGGTGGAATTCTTAATTTTGATAATTCACAAGTTAAAGGTAATATTAGTGGTGAGCTTAATTTTACAAATAAATCAAAAATTAATGCAACTATTAGCAGTGGTAATATTACTTTAGATAATTCAGAAATAAGTGGAAGTATAACTGCGAGTAATTTAACTGCTACAAACGGCTCAATTATAAATAGTAACTCTACTATTAGTGGAACTACAAATATAAGTGATAGCACAATAAAAGCTGATATTTCAAGTAAGAATTTAAATATTACAAATTCAACTGCTAGTGGAACTGCTGATAAAAAATTAGATATACAATCTACCGGAAATCATATGCAATTAACAGGAGTTGCATTTAATGATGTTTCTCTTGGTTCTGGAAATTTTAGAATTGATTTAAATGGAGATAATGTCTTTAATAGAATTTTAGTTAAAAATGAAAATATAAAAGGAACAGGTCATCATATAACTTTAGGTAATAATGCTAGTGCTACATTTAATGATAGTGAATTTATAAATACTGCTATTAATAATTACTCTTGGACTTATAACAACACGACTACTTTTAATAAATCAAAATTTACTAATACTTCAATAGGTTCAGCTAGTGCAGCATCTACTTCTAAAGTGTATATAAACGATAGTGAAATCAACAATACAGATACTAATGCAACAATAGGTGGTGGGACTATTTATCTTACTAATTCCACAATAAATAGTGATTTTACTGGTGGTCATATATATTTTGATACTAAAAGTAAAGTAACAGGCACTTTAAAAGGTTCTAGTTTTCATTTAAACAATATTACTAAATCAGCAATTAATGATAATATTAAGTTAGAAAGTGGAAATATAATTGCTTATGAAAGTCTTGAATTAGATGGTAAAAAGGATTTCATAAAAGAAAATACGGATTTAAATTTTTTAATTGAAAATAATTCGGAACTAAGGCTTAATAATTTAAATATATCAAATACGGAAATTAATTCTTGGAAATATAATAAAGATGAATTGACAAATAATAAATTATATATATCAAATTCTACTTTAAATGAAGTTGGGATTGGCTCAAAGGTTAATGGTGCTATTAAATATCTAACCGATTATTTAAGTTTAGATAATGTTGATATAAACAATACTCAAGCAAACAAAACTATGTATGCAAAAGTAATTGATATTAAAGGTGGTAATATAACAATACCTATGATTACTACTCTGCATCAAATTTATGCAAAAAATACAGATGGAAGAGATTTTTTCAATGTAAATAAAACTGATACTTTTATCAATGTAGATAATGCAGTGATTAATTCAAATATAGAAACAGGCGAACTTCATCTTAAAAACAATTCAGTTTTAAATGGAAATATTCAAGGAACTCATAAAGTTTATATAGATAATTCTACTCTTAATGGAAATATTACGAAAGATAATAGAAATACTTGTTATGAGCAAGAAGGCTGCACCGGAGAAATAGAAGATGTAATCATCACAAACTCAACTATAAAAGGTGATATAAACGAAGTAGGTAATGTAAGCTTAACTAATACTAACCTAGAAGCTTCAAATGTAATAGTAAAAAATGATATTATTATAGACAACTCAACTAGCACAGAAACAAAAACCATCACAGGAAATTTCAAAGTAGGCAATGACTTTAAATCAAGTAATACAATTATTCAAGGTAGTATTAATACTACAAATAATATGGAATTAAATAATTCTAATATTAAAGGCGATATAACTGCTAATAATTTAACTTTAAATAATTCTAGTATTACTAATAAAGCTGATGGTTCTACTAATACTATAAATGTTACAAACGATTTAACTATAAATAACGAAAGCCAAACTACTATTGATGGAAATTTCAAAGTAGGCAACGACTTTAAATCAAGTAATACAATCTTTAGTGGAGATATAACTGCAAATAATTTATTAAGCGATAATAAAAGCACTTTTCAAGGTAATGTTAGTGCTGATAGTATAAGTGCAGTTGGTTCTATATTTAAACAAACTCTAACTATTACAGGCGATAGTAAAAACAATGTCTTAGATAAAGCTACATTAGAGCAAGGCATAGTAATTGATAGTAAAGGTGCACAAGTAAGTGTAATAAATGGCTCAGAAATCAAAGGAGAAATAAAAAACGAAGGCTTTATAAATGTAGAAGAAGGCTCAAAGGTATCAGAAAAAGTAACAGGTAGTGGTATTTTAAAAACCGATGGAGCTTTTTATGAAGATAATGTAAGTATGGGTAAGATTGAAGGAGAGAACAATACCTTTAAAGGCGATGTAATTATTACAAATACAAATACCGAAGTAAAAGCTGATAATAATACCTTTTTAGGCAATGTATCAGTAAATAATGGTAAACTTAGTGCTACTACTAATAACAACTTTAAAGATATTAATGCTAATAATATTGATTTTATAAACGATGATATAAAAACAACCGATGAAATCAAAGCTCAAACAATAAAAGTAGATGATAAGCTAGTAATTAAAAATATAGATTTAAAAAC
>NZ_JAHCZD010000019.1:0-38002 GCF_018501175.1 Campylobacter sp. 2018MI10
GCTTTCAATTGCTGCTGCTGTTTGAACGCTTTGTTCTACTGCTTCTTCATCTTTTAATAAAGATAATTTAGTTTTTTCTATATTATCATTGATTGCTTTTGCCATAGAGCCAAATTCGTCTTTAGAAGTGATTGCGATTTTGTTAGCATCATTTTTTTCATAATTTAAAAATTCAAAAAATTCAGTTAAACCATTTTGCATAGCAATCATAGGATTTAAAGATTTTTTGATTAAATAGTATAAAATTCCTATAACTACAATAATAAATATTATAAACTCATAAATCGAATTCATCATACTATTGTGAATAGTATCATCAATATTTGC
The DNA here is from genome assembly GCF_018501175.1 of Campylobacter sp. 2018MI10. NCBI lineage: Bacteria > Pseudomonadati > Campylobacterota > Epsilonproteobacteria > Campylobacterales > Campylobacteraceae > Campylobacter > Campylobacter sp. 2018MI10. The sequence continues at coordinate 328 of NZ_JAHCZD010000019.1, forward strand.
CTTTGGCATAATTGAGCAAACATCATATCCTGTTAATTTATCTTCTAAACAATAAGCTATATATTCTTTATCGTTTTTATTAAATATAAAATTACCACTATTATCATTTTTATAATAATTTTGTAATTTACTTACAAATTCTTTTTTCCATTCAGGATTTCCTAAATCATCTTTATTAGAACTTGAAATAATCTCATCATTTTTATCTAAAATTATAGTGCTAGAATTTTTTAAAGAATTTGCTCTAGTAATCTCATCGCTAAAATCATCAATTAAAATATTACCACCAACAACAGCTACTATTTTATTATCAATTACTACAGGTGCAAAAATAGTTGTAGCTGATTTTTTACTTGAAACATCTTGATATACTGAAGATAAATTTGCTTGTTTTAATTCTAAAGCTTCTTTATACCAAGCTCTAGTTCTACCATCAAAATTAGGGATTAATCTAAAAGTTAAATCAGATTCAGCCTTATAAACATCGCCATTTGTTAAACCTACAAATAAACCTTTAAAATCTAAAATCTTATTATCATCTTCTATTATTTGCTTAATAAAATTTGGGCTTACATCTTTTGCTTCTTCAAATTTTTTAGCAATTTTTTTAATATTATTTAATTTTACATCTATATAAGAATTTATATACAAATTCTTTAAAGTTATATCATTTCTATTTAATTCATTGTAATTTGAATTAATAATAGTTTTAACTCTATTTAATTCGTATGAAGTTAAAATTACTGATGCAATTATTAAAACTGCGGTAAGATATATGGAAATTTTTTGTGATAGTTTCATTTAAATCCTTTTTTGTAATAATTTAAAAAGGCGTAGTATAAATAAACAAAGTTAAATAAAACTTAAGTAATAATAATTATTAATTAAAAATATTAACTAAAAGAATACAATTTTAATCCTATTTTAAACAAGAATTTAAAATAGGACTTTATATTTATTTATCAATATTTTTTAAAGCCATTACGAATTGAATTCTATTCTTAACCCCTACTTTTTGATAAATAGTTGAAGTTATAGCCTTTATAGTTCTTTCGCTAAGTTGCAAAATATTAGCAATTTGTGCGTTGTTTAATCCATCTTTTATATAATTTGCAACTACTTTTTCTCTATCAGTTAATAATTCATATAAATCATTATTATCTTGTTTATAGCTTTGATTAATAAGACTTATCATATTACTAATAATATCAGGCAATAACCATATACCGCCATTACTAATACAATTAATTGCATCTATAAAGTGAATTTTTTGCATTCTTGCGTTTGCATACCCTTTAGCATTGCCATTTAAAAACGCTTGAGATTCTATAAAATTTGGATTTTTTGATATAGCTAGACATTTAAAATTATATTTTGATAATTCTTTTATACTATCAATATTATCGCAAATTATAACATTAGCATCTTTGTATTTAGCTATTATTACATCTAAATAATTTGTTGAATATACATTAAAATCATTCAATATTTCTTCTAAATAAGTTCTTAGCTCTTTATCTTCTACATTTATAATTATTTGCATTATCTTTCCCTTAAAGCATTTTGTTTGGTTTTAAATATTGGTTTTAATAAATAATCTAATATAGTCTTTTTACCAGTAACAATATCAGCATTTACTATCATACCCACTTTGATATTTAGTGGGTGCTCATCTGTTCCTAGATGATTTTTTTCTGTTACAATTTTTACTAAATAAAAACTCTCTCCTTTATCATTGGTTTCTGTATCGGCACTAATTTGCATAACTTGTCCTTCAAGTCCGCCATAAATACTAAAATCATAAGCACTTACCTTAATAATAGCTCTTAAACCTTCTCTTAAAAATGCCACATCAGCAGGTTTAACCTTAACTTCAGCAATCAATCTATCATCAAGTGGAACTATTTCAGCTATATTTTCACCTGGCTTGATTACTCCTGAAACCGTATGAACATTAAGCTTTGAAACTATACCATTTACAGGGCTTTTTACTAAGGTTCTATCAACCCTATCATCAAGACCTATTTGACTTTTATTAATTCTAGCAATTTCAGCATTTGTTTCATTTAGTTCTTTTTTAGAATCATTAATAAAACCTAATCTTATTTCATTTAATGTAGCTTCTAATTTAGGTAGCGATAATCTTGCTTGAGATAATTCTCCCCTAATATCATTTAATTGTCTGCTAATTTGTAAATATTCAACTTCACTTACACTACCTTTTTTATAAAGACTATAAGTTAAATCATTTTGTTTAGATACTAAATTATAACTCGTGCTTAGATGGTTGATTTTTGATTTTAGCTCCTTTATTTCGCTTTCTTTTTGAGAAATTTTTTCTTTTAATTGCTCTATATTACTCTCATATAAACTTTGTTCGTTTTTTAAAGTCTGTGGGAAAATTTTATTTACTTCATCTTCGCTTAAAATACTAATATCAAATTCTTTACTATTTGCTTGAGCAAAAAGCCTAATTTTTTTAGCCAAAAGCTCACTAATTTTTACTTCACTCTCGCCTAAAGAACTCTCAAAACTTTTATTATCAATCTTAAGCAATACTTGACCTTTTTTTACAACATCGCCTTCTCTTACTAATAATTCTTGAACTATACCACCTTCTAGGTTTTGAACTACTTGATTTTGACCGCTAGGCACTACCTTGCCCTGCCCCCTTGTAATTTCATCAATCTCTGCTACACTCATCCAAGCAATCAAACCAATTACACAAGTAATAATTATATAAAGCATAGTTTTTGTTTTTTGAGAGCTTTTTGATAATACAGCTTGTGATAAGCTATTCATAAAATCTAAATCATCTTTTGTATAGTTTTTCATTTACTAGCTCCTAACTTTGCTAAAACTTCTTCTTTACTTCCATCTAAAACTACCTTAGCATTATCAATTACAATTATTCTATCAACTAGACTAAGAAGTGATTGTTTATGAGTAATTACTATTAATGTTTTATCTTTGCAAGCTTCTTTTAAATTATTTATAACTTTTGCTTCTGTTTGAGTATCTATTTGATTTGTTGGCTCATCTAGTAGCATAATAGGTGTATTTGTTATAAACGCTCTTGATATTGCAATAGCTTGTCTTTGACCCCCACTTATACCTTCTCCACGCTCATAAACAGGCATATCAAATCCAAGTGGGTGAGAATTTACAAATTCACTAACGCAAGAAATATTTGCAGCTTTTATAATTTCTTCATCACTTGCATAAGGTGCTTTATAAACTATATTTTCTCTTAAAGTGCCTTTAAATAGCATAATATCTTGAGAAACATAGCCAATATGCTCTCTTAAATCCACTGGGTCAATTTGCTCAATATCAATACCATCTACATGAATACTGCCTTTACTTGGCTCATAAAGTCCCATAATTAATTTTTCTATAGTTGTTTTTCCACTACCATTTTTACCGATAATTGCAACTTTTTCTCCAGCATTAATTTTAAAGCTAACATCACTTAAAGATTCTTTTTTAGCTTCTGGATAAGCAAATGAAACATTTTTAAACTCAATACCACCTAAGAAATTATTTCTTCTTACGAATTTTTTGCCATTTTCACGCTCTACTGGCATATTCATAATATCATTAAGGCTCTTATAAGCTGTTTTAGTCTGCTCGTAATTTGATATAAGAGAAGCTACCTGACCCATAGGAGATATTGCACGAGAACTTAAAATCACACTAGCAACAAGACCACCCATACTAAGCTCCATATCCTTAATCATATAAACACCTAATACAACAATAGCAATAGTGTTAAATTGAACTAAAAACCCTGTAACCATAGGAATAGAACTAGATAATAATTTATTTTTTATACTTTTATTAGCAATTTCTCCTGTTGCTTCTTCGTATATCCATTGAGAAGAAGATGCTGCACCTAAAGTCTTAATTGTCTCAAGTGTATTTAAACTCTCAATTAAAACACCATTTTTAAATGCACTTGCTTGATATGTGCTTTCTATTGAAGTTTGTAAAGGTTTTCTAATACTAAATGTATAAATTAAAATAAGTATCATCACAACAACAGGAACTACTACTAAATGCCCTGCTAGAAAATAAATTGTTGCTAAAAATATTATACAAAATGGCAAATCCACAATAGCAGCAATACTAGCATTTGCAAAAAAACTTTTAAGCGTATCAAATTCTTTTAGATTTTGTGCAAAAGAACCAACACTAGCAGGTCTAGAACTTAATTTAATATCCAACACTCTTTCATAAATTAATGAGCTCATAATAATATCGCTCTTTTTTGAAGCTGTTTCTAAAAAATAAGCTCTAACTAATTTAATAATCATATCAATTGTATAAACAACAAATACTCCTAAAGCTAAAACCCATAAAGTCTCAATTGCATTATTAGGCACAACCCTATCATAAACATTCATTGTAAAAAGCGGACCTGCTAAAACAAATAAGTTTATGATAAATGAAGCTAGTAAAACATCTACATAAATTGATTTTGATTTTTTAAGCGTATCCCAAAACCAATGCTCATTAGGGTTATTTTTAAGATTATTTATTTCATTTTTAATAACAAATTCTCTTTTTAAATAAAAAGCATAGCCTAAATATTCTTCTTCAATTTCTGCTTTACTAACCAATGTAGCTGCACCATCAAATCCTGGAAAAATAATACTTAATTTATCATTATCTTGAAAACTTTGTAAAATACATGCTTTTTGGTCTTTTAGCATTAAAATACAAGGCAATACTAAATTAGGAATATCTTTTAAATCTTTTTTCACTAATGTGCTAGCAAAACCAGCTCTTTTTGCTGCTCTACTAAAAAGAGATTTTTTATTATTTTTTGAAAATAGCTCTATACCGCCTAAATTTTTATCATAAGGCAACCCAGCTGTAAGTGCTTCAGCACTATAAGGATTGTTATAAAGCTTAGTAAGAATAACTAGACAATCTAGCAATTCATCTGTTTTTGTATTTATCATATTTCTTCCTTAACTTTACTTGTGTAATTTCCTTGAACTAAATTAATATTTAATTCTTTTATTTTGTTGTAAGTTTCTTCATCTTCTATACCTATTGCAATTATTTTTATTCCTTTTGAATTTAAGATAATTTCTAAAGCATTTTTAGCCCCGCTAGCATTAACATCTTCTAATAAATCAAGCAATGTTCTTGCCTGAACTTTAATATAAGAAATATTTAATTCATTTAAAATACTTAAGTTTTCTTTGTTTAAAGTAAAATGGTCAAGCCCTAAAGCTATATCATAAGTCTTAGCAAATCTTGAAAACTCAATAAGATTTCTAATATTTAATTCCTTACTCATAGCAAGTTCTAAATAAACTTTTTCATTTTTTCTAGTTTTGAATATTTTTTCTAATTTTTGATAATTTTCTGCTTTTATTAAATCATTTGAAATATTTACAGAAATTCCTGATTTAAATTCTTCACTTAAAGCCTTACTTAATACATAAATATCTAATTCTTTTGATAAATTAAGCTCATTTACAATAGGCATAAAATAAGAAGCATTTTTTAATTCATTTTTATATTTTAATCTCAAATACAATTCTTTATGATATACATTATTATCAGTATCTAAAACTTCTTGGCTAGCAAAACAAAAATCATTATTATTCATAGCGTTATAAATAAATGTTCTAAATTGCTCTTTACCTAAGATAATATTATCAGAGTTATTTGATTTGTTTAAAGAATAATTAGTCTTATTTTTAATTAACAATAAGTCTAGTTCAGCAAGAATTTCATTTAGCTTTTTTCCTTCATAAGAACTTAAAGAACTGCTTATTAAAAACTCACTATCATCAAGTCCAAATTCTTTAAATAAATCTTTTATTTTATTTAGATAATTTACGCAGTTTTCTTCAAAACCTAAAGAATTCTCACCTAAAACAGCGAAATCATTTTCATTAATTGAAAACACACATTCACTATCAAAAACCTTATCATTATCTCTTAAAATATCTGATAATCTTCCTAAAAATTCCATAGATTTATTAAAACCTAAAATCTTTTTTAGATTATAAGTTTCTTTAATGCTTAATAAAAAGCAATATCCATTTGAATATTCTTCCCTACTTTTAATTGATTCAAATTTATTTATAAAATATCTTCTATTAAATAGCTTAGTTCTTTCATCTTTATAAAGCAAATCATTGTATTTATCTAGCGTTTCGCTCTCTTTATCAAATATATCTTTAACCTTACCTACCATTGAGTTCATTGCCATTACCATTTTTCTAACTTCTTGGGTAAATGGTAGTTTATTTTGTATTATAAACTCGTGTTCAAGTATAGCTTCTGCTTGTTTTCTAACCTTATTTAGTGGTGCTAAAATCGCTTTTAGTGAAAAATAAATTAAAATCATAGAAACTATAAAAATAATCACTAAATTAATAAACAATTCTTTAAGGGTTGTATAAAGTTGCTCGTAAGCAAATGCAGGGCTAATTTGCACATAAATAGTGCCTATTTTATTCCATTGTCTAATCTCAAAACTCTCAACAGGAGTGCTAATATTTACAAGTTTTACAAATAAATCACTAACTCCATAAAATACCTTTTCTTTACTTTTATCATAAACTATCTCATCATTTGCGTCAGTGAATTTAATTTCTTGATAATATCCACTATCAAAAATAGCATTAATCATAAGCTCAACGCTATCTTTATCAACATTATCTAAAGTAGCAATTGATAATCCTAGCGAAGTTGCTGTATGCTTTGCATTTGCACTTAATTGCTCGTTTATAAAATCATTTGTAGTTTGATAGTTTTTAACACCAACAATAGCTATTATAATTAATATAAAAACTATAGCACCTAATAAAATTTGCTTAAATAAAGTCATAAATCACCCTTTTTTAAATTCTCTAAATAACTAGACCAATCTTTTGTATATTTTGAAGATTTTGCCGATAATTTACCGCTTGATGCTTGTTGTGCTAAAAATAAGTCTTTAGCATTAAACGATAACACAGGCTTTAAATCAACTCTTTTGTTTGCTCTTTTAATTGAATTTGTATTACTATCTAAAATAAAAGGAATATCGTTAGGTTTTTCATAATATGCTAAAACCATATGAGAAATCCATTTACCATTTAAATTAGCATATACGTATGTAAAAAATAATTTTTCTTCACTAACTCCTAAATCAAGTAAAGTAAGATATTTTGCGATTACGAAATCTTCGCAATCTCCAAAACCCTTTCCAAGCGATTCAAATCTATTAGCCCAATAATCAGTCTTACCCCAAGTTATCATATCATCTTGCCATTTTATAATACTTGGGTCATTAAAAAATTCATTAACTTTTACTAATTTATTTGCATCATTTGTATTTTGTATATCTTGCATTAACTTATCTAGTTTTTCAAGTCTTTTAACACTAGCTTGTCCGTAAGTCTTCTCCATTCTAACATAAGTTTGTGGTTTAATGAATGAAGAACTAGATAAACTAATACCGATAAAAAGAGTGAATAAAATCACTCTTTTAAAAATTCTACTATGCATCAATTACTTAATATCAGAGATTGAGCAAGCTTTATTAATGTATTGTTTTGCATAACCATTAACAAAACCTTCAGAAATTACACCCATATTATCAAGCATTTTGTATTGGGTTAATAAAATATTGCTCTTTGTATTAATTAATTCTTTAGCAGCTGAAAAATATTCGCTTTGAGCATCTAATACATTGATTAAATCTCTTTTACCAATTTTAAATTCATCTTCATAAGTTAAAAGTGTAGATTTAGCGTATTCAACATAATCATTTAAATAATTTAATTTATCATTACTAATTTTATATGAATTAAATGCGTATGAATTGCTTTCTTCTAATTCTCTTAAAGTAGCATTATAATCCATTTGACTTGCTAATGCTCCGATTTTACTTTTTTCAACATTTAGCTTATCTTGACCTTTATTAAATAGGTTGTATGAAAATCTTAAATAAGCACCTGCTGAAGTATCTTTAGTATCTGCTTGTAAATCTCTAAAGATTTTATCTTTTGCATAGTTTGCACTTAATTCTAAGTCTAATTTAGGTAAATAATTTCCTTTTTTAACCTTTGTTTCATATTCAAGCACATTGATATTTTCAGCTTGAATTCTCACACTTGGATTACATTTTTTACTAATTTCATTTAAGCCTTCAACTGAACTAGGAATTGCATAAGTAAATTCTGGCATTACAAGAGAATTAATATCTACATTTTTACCAAATAATCTTGTAAATCTTGATTCAGCATCTTTAAAATCGTTTTCTGCTGATAATAAGTTATTTTTAGCAAGTGCTAAACGGCTTCCTGCCTGTCTTTCTTCACTAGCTCTTGCAAAACCTGAACTTGTTCTATCTTTGATTAGAGCATAAATATCTTCGTGAGCTTTTACATTTTTTTGTGCTATTTCAAGTAATAGTTTAGTTTTTATCATATCTAAATATGCTTTAGTGCTATCATATACGATTTCATTTGAATTTTGAATTACTTTATAAGCTGTAGAATTTGTAATGTGGCTTTGTTGAGCCTTGCCATTCATATCTTTTCCACCATTAAATAAGTTTTCTGTTAAAACTATTGAAGCATCGTGAGTTGTGCCTGTTCCTTTTTGTTCAGGTTGTACATTAACTTTTTTCTTTTTATTAACATATCCACCATTTGCATATACATTTAACATTGGATAATATTCAGCACTTGCTATATCTAAGTCTTTTAAAGATTTTAAATATTCTTGTTTATAAGTATTTACACTTGGGTTTGTATCAAGAACACTAGCAATCATTTTATTTAAAGTAATTGAATTAGCGTCTTCAACATTGTTAAATGCAGGAATATTTAAACCATTATCATTTTTTTCATCTAAACTATCTAACATACTTGAAACAGATGAATTATTATCTACAACAGTTGGTTCGCTAGTTAATTCGTCATTGTTTAAATTAGTATCTACTTCACTATCAACCTTAGAAAATTTAGGTTCATTTGGTTTTCTAGTCGTAAAATAAGCGTCTTTATAGATAGAATTTGAGCGAAGATAGTTTCTAATCTCTGTTACTTTTGATTTAGACATATCAGCAGTTTCAACAACTACGGTGTGATATGTGCTATTGTTTACACTTTGTGGGTCACTAGCTCTTGCTTTTACCACCAATTCATTAGCGTATTTGCTACTATTAACAACTTTTTCAATATTTGATTTTATTTTGTTTAATGTAGCATAATCGTCTTTTTTAAAGCTGGCTATGAATATATTATATTCAGCTGCGTGCAAGCAACTAGCCGCAATAATAGATGTGATTAATGTTTTTTTCATCATTGTTCCTTAAGTTTAAAAATAAATTAAAGGTATTACTTTAATTAATTAAACTTAATATTTCCATAGATTTTTTACTTTTTTTTATAAAAAATTTTAATCTTATATAATTTTTAAGTAATTATTAAAAAATTATTTTATTTTTTATAAAATTTAAAAATATTATTAATGATAAAACATCAGCACTTCCACCAAAACTAATGCTTTTACTTGAGTATAAAATATTTAATTTATTAATAATTTTTATTATTTTACTATCATCATATTTACTAAGTTTTAAGCAAGTATTTTTTACTTGTAAATAATTATCATAATTATAATTTAATCTTTTTATTAAACTCGTATCATCTATTAAATATACGATATAAAATAAAGTCTTTAATAAACTTATATCATTTTTAATCTTAAATGCTTGATAGAATTTAAAAGCCTTAAAAGTATTTAAAAATCCTTTCTCAACCTCATCTCTTATCCCCTTAATCCCAAATCTTTGAAAGCAAATCCCACCGATTGAATTAAGGTTATTATTTAACTCATTTTGACATAGATTTACACATAAATCTTTTGTAATTTTTGAGATATTTTCAAGCGATAATTCATCTTCACTTTTGCTACAAGCAAAAATCATAATCGCAAACAAAAATAAAGCACCTTTATGAGTATTTATATTATTTGTGGCATTAAACATAAATTTTTCTGCTATTTGACCTATTTTTTTAAGCCTAATAAAATCATTTCTTTTTGATAATTTTGCTAAAGTATAAAAGCTATCAAAATATTCTCTTAATTCACTTACGCTATCTAAAAAGGTATAAAAGTTCATATCATTATGAGAATTTGAACTAAATCTATCAACTAAGCCGATTTTAGGAGATAAGCTAACTTCATACAATAATGCCTTTAAAGCAGCTTTGCTAAAATTATTTTTAATACTTTTATTTATGCAAATATGCACATAAAAATCATCAAATAATTCATCAAGTTTTTTATATATGCTAGATTTTGTATGAGTGTTATTTCTTTGACAAACTATGGCTAGTTCATCACATAAAAAGCACTTCCTACCTGCATTTCTTAGCTTAATTGTCTCGTTATTAAAATACACATCAAAATCAAATAATCTTGAAAAATTATATTTATTTTCTAAAGATATAGTGAGTTTTTTTATATTTAAAGCTTCATCATCAATCGCAAATAAGCAAAATAATTCATCTAAATTAACACTATAATTTATGATATTTTCTAAACTAAGCACTTCGTTAATTCCGAATAAAAACAATTCTTTAACTTCACTAATATTAGATATTTTATACATATAAGGAAGATTTAGGCTAAAGCAAATTACAGGAGTTTTATAAATATTTTCGTATTCAAGTCTTGCATTAAATCTCTTTTCTTTTTGTTCTAAAACTAGCTGAAGCAAATCTTTTTGCATAATTTCAAATTCCTTAAATGATTTTAATATAATGTATCCAAAAAACTATTAGGAATTTTAAATGAGATTATTTACAAAAATTACTTTAACATTTTTTTTAATTTCTTTTATAGTTTTAAGCATTACTTCTGTTTTTATTTTTATACAAAGCAAAAAATTAATTGAAAACGAAATTACTCATAAAATAGAAGCAATATCAAAAACTCTAGCAAAAAATATTAATATAAATAATCCTAATTTAAATGAAGATATAAACACATTAAGTAAAGAATTAAATCTTGATTTCATAGTAATAATAGATAAAAATCAAAAGCGACTAACCCACCCTAATAAAGATTTAATAGGCACTTTAGTAGAAGGCGGGGACGCTAAGCAAGTCTTAAATGGGGGGGGGGATTATATATCAATAGCAAAAGGTTCTTTAAAACGCTCAATTAGAAGCTTTAGTCCAATTTATAAAGATAATCAAATTATAGGTGCTGTAATAGTTGGAGTATTCGTAGATTATCTAAATCAAATAATTTTAGAAGAAAATAAATATAATTTTGTTTTGATAATTATTTTTATAATAATCATTTTAATACTAGCAAAAATACTAAATAAAAATATAAAAAACATATTATTAGGTTATGAACCAAAACAAATAGCTAGTTTAGTTGCAAGACAAAACGCTATCTTGCAATCTTTAAATGATGGGATAATTGCAGTAGATGATAAAAACACCATTACTTTAATAAATGATAAAGCTAAAGATATTTTTAAACTAGCCTTAGTAGATAATGATTTAATAGGAAAAAATGCCAATATTATCCCACATTCAAATATGCAAAAAGTATTAAATACAAAAATAGCTGAATTAAATCAAGAGCAAATATTAAACGAAATCACAATTTTAACAAATAGAATTCCATACTTTATAGATAATAATATAGCAGGAGTTGTAGCGTCTTTTAAAGATATAAAAGAAGTTAAAAAATTAGCAAATGAGCTAATAGATGTCAAAAAATACGCCGAAGCCCTAAGAGCAAATCATCACGAATTCTCAAACAAACTTCACATAATAAATGCCTTATTAGAAAATAATAATATAAATGAAGCAAAAAATTATTGTGATGAATTGATTTTAAAAAATAAAGAGAATTTAAATAAATTATTATGCAATATCAATGATAAAGTAATCCTAGCTTTTTGCGAAAGCAAATTCGCCTTTGCAAAAGAATTGAAAATCAATATAAATCTTAATAAAAAATCATTTTTAGATAATTTAAATGATAGTAATTTACAAAATGATATTATTAGCATTCTTTCAAATTTAATAAATAATTCAATAGACGCATTAAGCAATACAGAAAATAAAAATATAGAAATATTTATAAAAAATAATAAAAACTACCTAAAAATTCAATGCAAAGACAATGGCTGCGGCATTCAAAATAAAGAAAACTTATTTACTAAAGGCTATTCTACTAAGGGTGAATTTAGAGGATATGGACTTTATTTATGTGCTAAAATTGTTGCTAATTATGATGGAACAATAAGTGTTAGTAAATTAAAAAATGGAAGCTCTTTTAGTGTAATTTTAAGGATTAATAATGATTAAGACAATAATAGTTGAAGATGATTTGATGGTGCAAGATATTAATAAAAACATTCTTTTATCAGTAAGTGAGTTTAAATTACTAGCTTGTTTTACTAAAGTAGATGATGCTATAAATTATTTGCTAAGTAATGAAATAGATTTAATATTGCTTGATTTAACCTTGCCAAATACTGATGGAATTGAGCTTATTAGAAGAATTAAAAGTGAGTTTAGTAAGATTGATATTATTGTAATTTCTGCTAGAAATGATAGCTTAAGCTTACAAAAAAGCTTAAATCTAGGAGTAATTGATTATATTCTAAAACCATTTAAACAAAATAGGCTTGAAAGCTCGCTAAATCAATATAAGTTAAGAAGAAATCTACTAAATAGCAAAATCAATCAAGAAAATATTGATAAAGCTCTTTATAAACAAATTGATGAATTACCAAAAGGAATTGATAAAAATTCTTTAGCTCTTATAAAAGATAAAATAAAAGAATTTAATACTTGGTTCAATGTCAATGAATTAGAAAAACTAACAAATATTTCTAAAATATCTCTTAGAAAATATCTAACTTATTTAGAACAAATTAATTACATTACTTCAAAACTAGAATATAAAGCTAAAGGAAGACCACAAATATATTATAAATTAAACTAATTTACTTATTTTAATTATTTAAAAGCTTTTTTAAATTACTTAAATTTACAAAATCTTAATTCTTCTTAAAATGAAAACTCAAATTATTTTTAAAGGAGTTTTTATGAAAGAAAGACAAATAGGTGGTGTAAATTTATACGCATTTTGTGTATTTGCACTTATTGTATTTTTCACTTGCTATTTTGGAAAACTTCCTAAAGATATGGTAGGCGGACTTGCTATTACTATGATTTTAGGAATACTGCTTGGCGAAATTGGTATGAAAGTGCCTATTTTAAAAAATATTGGCGGACCAGCTATATTAAGCATTTTTGTTCCATCTTGTATGGTTTATTATGGTTTATTAAATCAAAACTCAATAGATGCTATAACATTTTTTATAAAACAATCTAATTTCTTATATCTTTATATAAGCGTTTTAGTAGTTGGAAGCATATTAAGTATGAAACGAGCAATTTTAATTGCAGGGTTTTTAAAAATGTTTATACCTTTATTTATAGGAACTTTTTTAGCTATTATAGTGGCATATTTAATAGGTTCAATTACTAGTATAGGCGGAGCTCACGCTGTATTTTATATAGCAATTCCTATCTTAAGTGGCGGAGTTGGAGAGGGAATTATCCCACTAAGTGTTGCTTATTCAGAAATTTTAGGCAATGCCAATTCATCAAATATAATAGCACTTCTAGCACCTGCTGCAATGCTTGGAAACCTATTTGCAATTGCTTATGCAGGATATTTAAAAAATCTAGCTCTAAAAAAGCCACATTTAAGTGGAAACGGGCTTTTAGTAAAAACTAAAGAAGAAAATATCAATTCTTTAAATAACGATACCTTGCCTTTTGATATTAAATTAATGGGTGCTGGTTTGCTCGTTGCGGTATGCTATTTTTTAATAGGAAAATTATTAAATATGATAATTTCAATTCCTGCTCCAATTATTATGATTATTATGGCTGCTATTACAAAAGTTTTAAATATAATGCCAAAAAGCCTAGAATACGGAGCTAATTTCATATATCAATTTGTAAGCAAAAACCTAACTTGGGCTCTTTTAGTAGGTGTTGGAGTTATTTGGACACCTTGGAAAGATGTAATTGCTGCAATTAATATTGCTTTTATAATAATTTGCTTTAGCGTAGTTACGACTATGGCACTTACTGGGTATTTTTGTGCAAAGTTTTTAAATATGTTTGAGATTGAATGCTCTTGCGTTATGGTTTGTCATTCAGGACTTGGTGGCACAGGAGATGTTGCAATTCTAGGCTCTTGTAATAGAATGGAGCTTATGCCATTTGCACAGATTTCAACTAGAATTGGCGGGGCTTGCACGGTTATAGCTGCTACATTTTTATTTGCACAATTTGGAGTTTAAGATGATTAGCGTTGGAACTATTGAATCAAATGATTGTTTAATTAATATTCAAAAACATAAGGAATTTCAAATCGTATTTATAAACGAAGAAGAAAATCCTTATGCAAAACATATTAAGAACTTAATTCAAAATTATTGTAAAGAACACAAAAATACAAATGTTTTAATAGAGATAAATGATAAAGGTGCTTTAGATTTTTGTATCTTAGCAAGGCTAAAAACAGCATTAGAAAGGTTAGAAAAATGAGAAGAACATTGCTATTTATACCAGGAAATAATGCAGGAAATATTCAAAACGCAGGATTATTTGGAGCTGATGCTATTATATTTGACTTAGAAGATGCAGTAAGTCCTATGCAAAAAGATAGTGCCTTAAATCTAGTTTGCAATGCCTTAACTATGCTAAATTATGAATGTGAAAAAATAGTTAGGATTAATTTAGAGTATGCAAAAAACGATATTTTAGCACTATCAAAAACTAAAATTAATAGCATATTAATCCCAAAAGCTGAAAATGTAGAAGAGATTAAAGAACTTATCAAATACACTAAGAATTTAAATCCAAAAATTGAAATTTTACTTTTAATAGAAACTCCACTTGGCTTATTAAATGCTAAAGAATTAGCATTTTTAAATGGCGTTAGTGCTATTTGCTTTGGTGCAGAAGATTATACGAGCGAAATTGGTGCAAGAAGAAGTGAGAGTGGAGTTGAGATTGATTTTGCTAGAAATTATTTATTAAATGTATGTAAGGCTGCAAAAATAGATGCAATAGATACTCCATATACAAATATAAATGATGAAAATGGATTAATAGCCGATACAACTTATATTAAAAATCTAGGATTTGATGGCAAATTAGTAATTAGCCCAAGGCATATTGATATTATTCATAATTGCTTTAAACCTAGCGAAAAAGAAATAATCTGGGCTAATCAAGTCCTAAACGCTATAAAAGAAGCCGAACTTAAAAAAAGTGGAGTAATTTCACTAAACGGCAAAATGATTGATGCACCTATTGTTAGTCGTGCTAAAAAGATTTTAAAGGAAATTCTATGAATATTGATTATATTAAAGATTATGGAGAAGTAATTGCTTTTAACGGAGCATTTAGCTTAAAACCTAAAGAAAAATCACTTAAAAAGCATATAAAACTATCAAACCCAACTGATAATAAAGTCTATACAAATGTAAAAGAATTAATCAAAAAAACAGGCTTAAAAAGTGGAGATACAATATCATTTCATCATCATCTAAGAAATGGGGATAAAGTAGTAGGAATTATCTTACAAGCTTGTGAAGAGCTAGGCATAAATGATTTAAAACTAGCAATTAGTGCAATTTTTCCAACTCATGATTTTTTAGTAGAATATGCAAAAAAAGAAATAATAACTCAAATAGATACAAACTATTGCACAGGAAAAGTCGCAAATGCTATTTCTCGTGGAGAATTTAAAAAAGTAGCTATTTTTAGAACCCACGGCGGTCGTGCTAGAGCAATTTATGCTGGGGATTTAGAAATTGATGTAGCATTTATTGCAGCAAGTGCAACTGATAACACAGGGAATATAAACGGCACTATGGGCAAAAATGCCTTTGGCTCAATTGGTTATGCTATGCCTGATGCAGACTTTGCTAAAGTTAGCGTTGCAGTAAGCGATACTATATATCCTTATCCATTAAGCAATCCTAGTATTACTCAAGATAAGATTGATTATGTTTTAATGGTTGATGAGATAGGTGATCCAAATGGTATTAAATCAGGCACAACTGATATTACAAAAGACCCAATTCAGCTAAAAATTGCTAAAACAACAGCTAATTTAATAGATGAAAGTGGGCTTTTAAAAGATGGTTTTTCATTTCAAACAGGAGCTGGTGGGATAAGCCTTGCAAGTGCTCATTATGTAAAAGAAATTATGAAAGAAAAAAATATCAAAGGCTCATTTATTATGGGCGGAATAACTGCATATTTAGTTAGTTTATATAATGAAGGGTATTTTAATAATATTTTTGATGTTCAAGGTTTTGATTTAGAAGCTTTAAAATCATTGCAAACTAATCCTAATCATTACGAAGTTAGCTCAAGTTTGTATGCAAACATTCACACAAGCTCTCCTATAGTAAATAGACTTGATTGCGTTGTTTTAGGAGCAACTGAAGTTGATACTAATTTTAATACCAATGTAATGACTAGTTCAAATGGATATATTATGGGCGGAAGTGGTGGGCATAGCGACGCTGCTGCAGGAGCAAAACTAGCAATAATTACTACTAATTTAATTAGGACTAGAAAAGCTATCGTTAAAGAAAAAATAAACTCAATTACAACTCCAGGAGAAAGCATTAATGCACTTGTTTGCGAATACGGAATTGCACTAAATGATAAAACTTTAGCAAAAACCTTAAAAAACTCAAGGCTAAAAATACTTGATATAAAAGAATTAGCTAGTATTGCAAATGATATTTGCGGAGTTTGTGAGTATGAAAAATCAAATAAAAGAATAGTAGCCGTCGTTGAATATCGCGATGGCAGTGTAATTGATGTAATAAGACAAGTCTAAAACAATTAAAGAATTTGAAAATTAATTTTCAAATTCTTTTTAATTAAAACTCTTGCCAATTATCAAGACCTAATTTTTTCATTCTTACAACTCCCCAAAAAGCTAAAATACAAGACAATAAAGTCCAAGCAGCAGGAGCAAATAAGCTAAATTTTGCTAAATATGTAATAATTGCCGGAGTAAATCCTGCAAAAAATATTGCAACTAAATTATAGGAAATACTCAAACCACTACTTCTTACATGAGCAGGAAATAATAAACTCATAATAGCAGGTGCTAATCCAACAAAAAAGCTAATTAATAAACATAAAATTATATGAATAGCAAATAATAAAAAAGCATTACTACTACCTAATAAAACATATAAAGCCAAAAATGGCATAAAAGATAAAAGCCCAATAGAAATCATAAGAGATTTTATAAGACCAATTTTATGTGCTATAAACACTGCAAAAAAACACCCTAATGTCAAAAATATATTTCCTAAAAAACTAGCAGTATAACCTAATTGCATATCATAGCCTAAGAATTTATGATAAAAAGTAGGCATAAAAATAATTAAACTATAAACACCAGCAGTCCATAATGTGCTAAAAAGCATACCTGTAAAAATTCTACCTTTATAATCTTTTAATAAATCTTTTAAAGGTGCTTTGTTTTTGTTCTCTTTTTGTTGCTCAATAAAAACTGCACTTTCATTAGATTTATTACGAATATATACACCAACAGGAATAATCAAAAGCCCGAAAGCAAAAGCATATTTCCAAGCACCATCATAAATATCTTGAGTAGTAAATATAGTAGTAATAATAACTCCAGCTAATGCAGATAATATATTAGCAATTCCAATGGTTGATTGCAAAAATGAAGCATATAATAATCTTTGCTTTTTATCAGCATTTTCCAATAAATAACTAGTTGCTCCACCGATTTCTCCACCTGCACTAAATCCTTGAAATAATCTTGCTACTAAAAGCATAATAGGAGCTAAATATCCTATATCTTGAAATTTTGGAGTTAATACTATAATAATTATTCCTATAGCCATTGTTGAAATAGTTAGCAATAAAGACTTTTTCCTACCATATTTATCACCTATATAACCACATAATATAGCACCAATAGGTCTTGCTATAAAACCAACCCCAAATAATAAAAAAGTATTAATCATATTAGTAATTGGGTCTGCTTCTTTTGGAAAAAAATTAGCACTAATATATACTGCAAAAAATGCGAATAAAGAAAAATCATACCATTCTAAAGCATTACCCATAGAAGCTGCTATAACGGTTCTTGTTCTATTTTTCATAACCACTCCTTAATATGTTATTTAAAATAATTTGAGTGCCAATAGCTGCATCTTCAAATGAGCTTTCTTCATCAGGATGATGAGATAAACCATTTTTGCTAGGTATAAAAATCATACCCATAGAAGCTATCTTAGCCATAAAAGCACTATCATGCCCTGCCCCACTTGGCATAATAATATTACTTACTTGTAGCTCATCTGCTGTTTGTTTTAAATTCTTAATAATTAAATCATCAGCAGGAGTAGCATTAGAATCTGATACTAATTTATAATTAGCGTCTAAATCTTTTAACTTTTCTTCAATCTCTTTAATAAAATTTATTCTTATTAAATCATCTTCACTTCTTAAATCTATACTTATTTTTACACTATTAGAAATAACATTAGCAGCATTAGGCATTACACTACACGCCCCAACGGTTGCTACCGTATAAGCTTGTTTAGAATACTCAATAGCTTTATCATTTAACCATACAATAAATTTTGAAGAATTTAATAAAGCATCTTTTCTTAAATGCATAGCTGTTGTTCCTGCGTGATTGCTTAAACCTTTAAATTCCACATTAAATCTTGAAATACCTACAATTTTATTTACAATACCAATCTTAGTATTTAAACTCTCTAACATATTTCCTTGTTCAATATGCAATTCATAACTTTCAATAAGCTTACCTATTCCTAATTCATTAAAAGTTCTAAATGATTTATTACCACCTGATTTGATTATCATATCTGATAATTTAGTATCATTAACTTTAATATCAAGTTGTTCTTTACTCAAATTACCAGACATTCCCCTAGAACCTACGCAAGATAAACCAAAATAATTAGGCTCTTCTCCTAAATAATCACAAAAAATTAAAGTTTTATCTAATTGTATATCTTTTAAAGCTGTAGCAATTACCATAGCAGATACAACACCTAAAACTCCATCAAATCTACCACCACTAGCAACGGTATCGCTATGAGAACCTATTATAATACATTCATTACTTTTGCCCTTTTTAATAGCTAACATATTGGCAAAATCATCATATATAACATTAAGTCCTAAATTTAAAAAATGATTTTTAATATATTTTCTACCTTCTTCATAAGTATTAGTAAATACCAATCTAGTAAAAGGACGATTTGTTTCTGTAATTTTTGCTAAATTATTTATATGAAATTTAATATCATCTGCAAGTATTTTCATATCAATTCTCGTTAGGATTTATAAATTTTGCATTAAATTTATATACATTTTTACCATCAAATACTTTATTACCCCTAACATAGTGTTCATTTATTTTATAAAGCATTTCATAGCCTTCATACAAACTATAATCAAGATTACTAAAACCATCTTTTGCATAATACTTATAAGTATCTTCGCTTAAAATAACAAAATCAGCATCATTTCCAGCTTTTAATTCTCCTTTATTTGGCAATTTAAACAATTTCGCTGGATTAGTTGATAGTAATTTAGAAGCTAAACTTAAATCTACATTTCTTTTTTTACATTCACTTAAAAATAAAGGTAATAACACTTCAAGACCGGCAGCTCCACTAGAATTTAAAAATATATTCTCATTACTTTTTCTATCTTTACTCCATCTTACATGGTCTGTTGAAACTACATCAACTAAGCCATTTTTTAAACATTCCCATATAGCTTCTTTGTTGGCTAAATCTCTTATTGGTGGGTTGATTTTAGCAATACCATTTAATCTTCTAACCTCATCTTCTTCAGAGCAAATTAAATAATGCAAACAGCATTCAACACTAGCTTTATATCCATCTTTTTTATAATTATTAGCAATTTCTAAAGCTCTTTTATTAGAAGCATGAACAACATGAGCTTTTGCTCTTGCACTAGCTCCTAATTCATATATAGTATTTACAGCTATATTTTCAACCCACTCAGGGCGAGATAAATTATGTGCTTTATAGTCTGTTCTTTCTTGTTTTATTTTTTCAGTTAGATAAATAACACTTTCATGGTCTTCATTATGCACTCCTACCATTACATCATATTTTGCACATTCAAGCATAACTTCATACATTAAATATGGTGGTATTCTAGGAAATCTAACAGGGTCTGTTCCGAATAAAGATAATTTAAAGCCACAAGCACCTAATTTTATTAATTCTTCAATATTTTTTATACCATCTTCTGGATTTATGGTCGCATAAAGAGCAAAATCAACATAAGAATTTTCTAAGCCATCTTTTAATTTTTTATTAAAATTATTTGCGTTTGATATAAGTAATCCTGCATCATAAGGCATTTCTACCATTACACTAACACCACCTGCACTTGCTTGTTTGCTTGCTAGTTCAAAATCTTCATTATTTGCTTGAGAACGAGAATGCACTTGAGAATCAATAGTCGATGGAAAAATAATCTTATCTCTTAAATCAATTGCGTCTTCACTAAAACCATAAATATTTGCTAATTCTTTTATGCTCTTTTGATAATCTTTTTCTAAAAATAATTCTACTCTACTAAAGAGCTCTTCTTTAACAACTAAAACACCAATACCTATAGTATCTTTTAATAC
Organism: Campylobacter sp. 2018MI10; assembly: GCF_018501175.1. Classification (NCBI taxonomy): domain Bacteria; kingdom Pseudomonadati; phylum Campylobacterota; class Epsilonproteobacteria; order Campylobacterales; family Campylobacteraceae; genus Campylobacter; species Campylobacter sp. 2018MI10. The sequence continues at coordinate 21,118 of NZ_JAHCZD010000019.1, forward strand.
TAATTTAGAAACATAAGTTTTCATTTTACTCCTTTATTAACTTATGTTTTTAGGATACTAGATATATTGATAAAAAGATAGAAAAAAAGAAAAATATTAAAGCTTGTATTACTTTTAGTAACACAAGCTTAAAGAATTTGAAAATTAATTTTCAAATTCTTTCAATGATTAATTACTGCATTCGTCTAATAAATAAGCAATATGTTGCCAAGACATATTAGTAGCATCGCTAAGTCCTACTTCGCAAGTGCTAGATGAACTAAAGCCTCTTTTAACATTAGTGCTTGAATAAAATTTCTTAAAATTATTTGTAGCACTTATATTTAGCTTAGGAGTTAAAAAGCCTTTATATCCAGCAAATCCACAGCAGTATGTATCATTATCAATTACTATTTCATCAGCACATAATTTAGCTAAACTCATTATGCTATCTTCTATATGCATTTTTCTAGCAGCACACATAATATATAGGCCTATTGGCTCATTTACTTTTGTGATTTTTAATCTTGGAGCAATTACTTTGTATAAATATTCACTCAAATCATAAACTTTACCTTTATGATTTTTAACTACCTTAGCCGAACAGGCAGAATGATCAATCACAACGCTGCAATTTTGATTAGATAAATACTCATTTAATTTTGCTTCATTAGCAATTTGAATATTTTCATAATTCTCATAAGCCTTTCCACAGCATAAATCATTTGGAGCGTAGATTATTCCAATTCCTGCCTTTTTACATAGACTTTCAAATACTTCTTGAATGCTTCTTTTATCACTCATTTTTGCATTAGGCTTAAATGCTTTATTTAAACAACTTGTAAAATATATAACATTTTCTTCTTGAGTATTTGTTGAATACTTATAATCATTTGCTCTAGGCAAGTAATTTCTACTTTGTGGTAAATTAAATGTAGCTAGTAAATTATTTAATTTGTAATTATCAAATTTATTAGCAATTTTTAAAGAAGTTTTTGCTAGAGCTAAAGTAGTTTCGTGGTGATTATAAGCAAAATTACCGATAATTCTTGAAATAGCTCCTTGATTTGCTTTTCTATATTTTAAGCTAAAATCAGCAAAATTAATACCTAAAGGACATACCATAGAACAAACCCCACAAGCAGCACAGGTAGTATCTACATAAAAATTATAAAGCTTTTTCATATCTTTTAATTTTTTCTTGCTATCTTCGTCGTTTAATTCTTCTAAACTCTTCATCTCTTTAAGCACTGCAATTCTTTGTCTAGGGCTTAGGCTGATTTCATTTGATGGACAAAATCTCTCGCAAAATCCACATTCCATACATAAATTTAAAGCTTCATCAACAGGGCTTTGGTTTTTGATATTTTTCTTATAAATATCTTTATCTTTTGTAATAATTACATCAGGATTAAATATATTATCTTTATCAAGAATATCTTTTATCTTGCAATTTATAGCATAAGCTTTTTTACCCCACTCAATCTCAACAAAAGGTGCAACCATTCTTCCTGTGCCATGCTCTGCTTTGATACTTCCACCAAAACTAGCTACTACACTTGACATTTTTTCTACTAATTTTGCAAAATTTTCAAATTCGGTTTTATCATTTAAATTAGGAGTGATGATAAAGTGAATATTTCCAGCTAATGCGTGACCAAAAATAATACCTTCAAAATTAAATTCTTTAAATAAATCTTGAATAGCACTAATACCATTTGCTAAATCTTTTATCTCAAAACACACATCTTCAGTAATAACAGTAGCTCCAACAGGTCTTTTACTAGCTGCTATTGGTAAAAGCGCTTTTCTAATCTTCCACCATAAATCATATTCGCTTTTTTCTTTAGAATAATATGATTTAAAAGTTTTGCTTGAAAGCTCTTTAATTTTAACTATATTTGCATTTAAAACTTCTTCATTATCGCTTTCAGTTTGAATTAATACACAGGTATTATTGTCTTTTATATCACTTAATAAATCTTTTAATTCATCATAACTACTAGCAGCTTTTAAACTAGCATAATCCATAATTTCAGCTGAATTTATAAAATCATATTTTGCAAATTCACTAATAGTATTTGCAGCATCACTAATATCATTAAAAAACAATAAAGCACAGGCTTTATAAGGTAAATCATCAATAGTTTTAAGTCTTGCTTCACTAACAAAACCTAAAGTCCCTTCGCTACCTATAAATAAATGAGCTAAAATATCTATTTCATCATCATAATCAATGAAAGAATTTATAGCATAGCCTGTTGTGTTTTTGATTTTAAATTTGCGTTTAATTAATTCATATAATTCGCTATCATTTTTAATCTCTTCTTTAATAGCTCTAATTTCATTAATTAAATTAGCGTGAGTTCTTTTAAATTCTTCCACATTTGCTTTATCTTTAGTATCTAGGATAGTTCCATCATTTAATATCACTCTAATACTATTTAAAGTTTTATAAGAATTATCCTTAGTTCCACAGCACATACCACTTGAGTTGTTAGCAACAATACCACCAATTAAAGCTGAATTAATCGTAGCAGGGTCTGGGCCAATTTTTTTACTTAATTTAGCTAATGATAAATTAGCATTAACTCCAACAACACCACAACCTAAACTAATCTCGCTAGCATCATCATTTATAGCGATTTTTTTGAATGCAAACTTAATTACTACTAAAACACTATCCGTTGAGCTTTGACCGCTTAAGCTAGTTCCTGCTGCTCTAAAGTTTAATGGAGTTTTATATTTATTTGCTAGTCTAATTATTTCTTGTATTTCACTCTCATTTCTTGCTATTACTACTACCTTAGGAACATATTTATAGCAAGACGCATCAATTCCGTAAGCAAAACATCTAAGATAGTCATTAAATATCCTATCTTTAAACATATTCTTAGCTTCATTATAAAATAATTCATAATTATTCATATTATTTCTCCTTTTTTCTTCGTTAATCAAATTAATGTTATTTTACATAAATTATTTGGAATTTAAAAAAGAATTTAAAAAAAGATTTTTAATTAAAGGATTAATATGCTTACAAGTTTTATTATCTTAGCCATTGTTTTATCAATTCTAATTGGCTATAAAACTCGTTTAAATATAGGATTTTTTGCAATTATATTTGCCTATATTATTGGTGCGTTTTTTATGGATTTAAAGCCTAAAGAAATTATTTCTTATTGGCCTGTTTCTATATTTTTTGTTATTTTTGCGGTTTCGTTATTTTATAATTTTGCAAGTGTTAATGGGACATTAGAAAAACTAGCTGCATTTTTGATTAAAAAATTTGAAAATTATCCGTATTTTTTACCTTATGCTATATTTTTAGTATCGGCTTTAATTGCTGCAATGGGTGCTGGATTTTATAGTGTTTTAGCTTTTATGGCTCCAATTACTTTTTTACTCTGCGAAAAAACAGGTCTTGATAGAGTTGGTGGAGCTATGGCTATTAATTATGGTGCTTTAGGCGGGGCAAATTTCCCAACTTCTCAAAGTGGAATAATATTTCGCTCTCTTATGGAAAAATCAAGTATAAATCCTGATATTGCATTTTCTAATGCTTTTGTGATATTTTTATTTACTTTTATTTTGCCTATTTTTGTAATCAGTCTTTTTGTATTTAAAGCAAAAAAATCTAATATAAAAATAGAATTATTAAGCGAAAAAATTACTTTTAATGATAAACAAAAAACCACACTAATTTTAATGGCGCTTATGATGGTTTTTGTATTAGCTTTTCCTTTATTACACATTGCATTTCCTAATGAAAAAACTATAACTTTTATAAATTCTAAAATAGATATAGGATTAATAGCTATTGTTTTTGTAGCTATATCATTGCTTTTAAAATTAGGAGATGAAAAGCAAGTTATAGCACTTATTCCTTGGGGAACTTTGATTATGATTTGCGGAGTTGGGATACTTGTTAGCATTGCTACTAAAGCAGGTGTGATTAATCAATTATCAGGCTTTGTAGAAAGCAATGTGCCAAAAATAATTGTCCCTATTATGATGATGATAATTGCAGCTATTATGTCGCTATTTTCTAGCACTTTAGGAGTGGTTACTCCTGCACTTTTCCCACTTGTGCCTACATTAAGCAATGCAAGTGGTTTTAATGAAGTTGTGCTATTTACTTGCATAGTAATTGGAGCACAAGCTAGTGCTATTTCTCCATTTAGCTCTGGAGGTTCATTGGTTTTAGGAGCGATTGCAAACGAGCATAAGGATAGTTTATTTAAAGGCTTGATTGTAAGAGCAATTCCTATAGGTTTTATAGCAGCATTAATTGCTGGAATTATTGTTATGAATATTTTTTAAGGAAAGCTTATGTATATAGATACTCACGCTCACATTTTTAGAGCAAATATAAGTTCGGCTAATGTAGTTAGATATGTGCCAAATTATGATGCAAGTTGCGAACAATATTTGGCTAATTTAAAGGAATTTAATTTTTCTTATGGAGTTTTAGTTCAGCCTAGTTTTTTAGGTTTTGATAATTCATATTTATTACAAGCTTTAAAAGAGCATTCTAATTTAAGGGGAATTGTGGTAATTGACCCTAATAATATTAGTGATTTAAAAGAAAAAAATGTCTGCGGATTAAGGCTTAATCTAATAGGAAAAGATAAGCCGAATTTTGATGATTATAAAGAAGCTTTAGAGTATATTAAAGAATTTAATCTTCATATAGAATTACATAAAGAATTAGATAAATTATTATTTATCATTGATGATTTAGCTAAATATGATGTAAAAATTATGATTGACCATCTTGCAAGACCTAATAAAGATACTTTTAAATTATTAGATGAGTTTAATAATTATAAAAATTTAGATATTAATTTTAAAGTAAGTGGCTTTTATAGATTAGATGAAGATTTAGCGTTTAGTAAAGATGTATTTGATAAATTAAGCGATATTTTTGATATAAAACGCTTTGTTTATGGAAGTGATTGGCCGCATACAAATTACGAAAGCAAAATAAATTATCAAAAAGCTTTAGATGATTTTTTAAAAGTTACTAATGATAAAGCTAAAATTATATTACAAGATAATGCTAAAGAACTTTTCTTTATATAAATATTTTTAATTCTTATTTAATTTAGTTAAATAAGAATTATTTTAAACTTAATATGAAAAGTCTAATCTAAATGATAAACTTCTTTCATATTAAGCCATTTTTGACCTGCATAGCCAAGTGATATTTGGCAAGGGTCTGTGCAAGCCCACCACTTACGAGTATTCTCATCGGCTGCCATTTTTGCCATATCAGCTTCGTAATCACTCCCTACATACTCAAAATAAGCGAATAAATACTCGCCAAAATTATAAATTGAATAATTACGAATATTACAAGCCTTTATCATCTCATTTACACCTTCCATAGGGTTTGCGTGAAGTCTTTCGTATTCAGCTAATTTTTCCGGAATAACTTTTATAATTTGCCCAAATCTTTGCATTTTAAATCTCCTTTATTTTATAAATTTCTTTTGCATTTAAATAAAAAATCTTTTCTTTTAAATCATCACTTTTAAAATGATTTTCAATTATTCTAATCCATTCATTTGGTTTTAACTCACTTACAGGATAGTTTGAGCCAAAACAAATTCTACTTTCTCCAAAAATATTAAATGCCATATCAAGTAATTTTGAATAATCCTTACCTAAAATAAAATCATCTTGACAAGATAATTTCATATAAACATTTTCTCTTTTAGCAATTTGCCTTAAACTATCTTCGCCACTAAAATCCTTAATATTTGCAAAATGATTAAAGATAATTCCTGATTTAAATTCCTTTGCAATTTTGCTAAAATTACTTAGCTCATCTTCATTTATACAAATTTCAAACATTAAATCATTTGCATTTACTAAATTAATAGTCTTTTTAAACTCACTGCCTAAGCAATATCCACTTGGCTTTGTATGTAAAACTTCTCTAAAACTAGCACCACCTATCGTAGCAAGGCATAAAGCAAGTAATTTTTTATGTTGAAAGCTAAGCATTTTTGCACTCTCTTGGCTAGGATTATTTGCATTTATTTCTACATAAACTCCACCTAAAAAATCACTTTTGCTAAACTCATCTAAATATTCATCAAAAGAAAAATCTCTTTGCAATCTAGTTGGGGCGTTTTGCACCCAACTAATATCATTTTTATCCCATATATGAAAATGTGTATCAATTATTTTCATGACTTTTTAGTCCATAAAAAGCTATATAATGCTACATATAAAAAGCAAGGAGCTAAAGCTAAAAATCCCGCACCTGTGCCATAACTATCATTTATTGAACCCATAATTGTAGGCATTATTGCACCACCACAAATACTCATTACTAAGATTGAGCCACCAAGTTTTACTTGATTTAATGGCAAATCCTTTGTAGCAACGGCAAAAATAGTAGGAAAACTAATGCTCATAAAGAAAAATACTAAAATTAAAGCATAAACACTAATCATTCCATCAGCAATATATAAATAAAAGCACAATGCAACATTTATTAATGAATAAAGCCCCAAAATACTCTCACCTTTAAATTTTTTCATAAGTGGAGTTGTAACAATTCTTCCTATCATAAACGCAACAAGTGCAGCTGAGAAAAAATATGCTGATTTTTCATCGCTTAAAGCTTTTTCTCCTAAACTTGCTGTATGTTCTACTGCGTAATTTATAAAAAACGCTCCTGCTCCAACTTGAGCTGCAACATATAAAAATTGAGCTAATACGCCTAAGTTAAAATGCCTATGTTTAAATACATCAATTGATTTTGAGTTGTCTTTAAACTCTACTTCTTCACTTACTTCGCTACCTTCTGGAATTTTATTAAACACAAATGCAAGTAAGATTAAAAACACTACTAAAGCAATTCCTACATAAACCATTTGCACATTAAACATATTTTCAAGTAATGCTTGTTCTTTTTCTGCAGCACTTGCATTTTCGCCACTATGAGTGATTGATAAAAACAAACTTCCACCAATAATAGGTCCAACAAATTGTCCAAAACCATTAAAGCTTTGAGCTGCATTAATTCTAAATGAAGCGTTTTTCTCATCTCCTAGCTTTGTCATATAAGGATTTGCATTAGTCTCAAGTGCTCCAAGCCCACACGCAAGAATGAAAAATGCAAATAAAAACATAGAAAAACTAGCCATATTAGTTGCAGGAATTATTAGCAAACAACCAATCGCATAAAGTGCTAGTCCTGTAATAATCCCAACCTTATAAGAAAATCTTGAAGCAATCCAGCCAGCAGGAAGTGCCATCACAAAATACGCCCCAAAATAAGCCATTTGCAAGTAGCCACTATTTTGTTGAGTAATGCCTAGATGATTTTGAAAGTTTTTATTCATAACATCAACAAGTCCATAGCTAACACCCCATAAGAAAAATAATGAAGTTACTAAAATAATTGCAATTTTTACATTTTTATTCATTTTCTCTCCTTAATTTTCCCAGTTTAATGCACGATCAAGATGCATATAACCACCATCTGGAGTTAAAATCTGCCCTGTTGTGTGAGATGCTCTTGGGCTTATTGTAAATACTGCAGTATCAGCTATCTCTTCGCAAGTTGTAAAGCGATGACCTAGCGGAATAAATTTTGCAATTTCTTGATATTGTTTTTCAGGGTCAGAGAAATTTTTAATCCATTTTTCATAAAGTGGAGTCCAAACTTCAGCAGGGCAAATACAATTTACTCTAACATTATCAGGTGCAAAAGCGCAAGCCCACTCTCTTGTCATAGCTATTTGAGCGCCCTTTGCACTTGCGTATGCTGTTGTTCTTCCTTGACCTGTGATACCTGTTTTACTTGAGATATTTAAAATACTTCCTTGCTCTTTTTTAATATGTGGAAGGCAGCATTTTGTCATTTCATAATAATGAAATAAATTACTCTCATAACTTTTAATAAGCTCCTCTGTCGTAGCACTTTCAATATGAAGATTATCATTCATACCTGCATTATTAACAAGTGCGTAAATTGAGCCATATTTAGCCACAATTTGCTCTACAACTGCACTAATTTCTTGCCATTTTGATAAATCTAATTGATAAAAGCCGTAATTTGGGCAAAGTGCTTTAATTTTGCTTTCAAAATCACTATCAAGCTTAGAGCGAGATACGATAACAGGAATTGCACCTTCATTAGCTAAACACATACTAATGCCGCCACCAATACCTTTTCCACCACCTGTAACAACTACAACTTTTCCTTTTAATCCTAAATCCATAATTTCTCCTTATTTAATATTTGTGTAAGATTTTTTTAAATGTATTAACATAAGCACTCCTAAGAATGCGACCAAGCATAAAGCAATTAAACCTGCATAAGAACTATTAAATTGACTTTCGGCATAATTTTTTAAATTAGGCGCTACAAAACCACCAAGATTGCCTAAAGCCCCAATCAATGCTATTCCTGCTGCTGCTCCTGTGCCTTTTAAGATTTGAGTTGGTAAATTCCAAAAAATAGGCTGAATCGCTATAAAACCAACAGCTGCTAAAGATATGAATAAAATAAATAAAGCTAAAGAATTTATAAATACAGATAAAAGCATACTAACAACAGCTAACAATAATAATGCAATGCTAAAAGAACTCCAAGCTCTTAATTTATCAGCATAACTTGTAATAATAGGTAGAGCAATTAATACAACAGCCCAAGGAATTGCACTAATAATTCCAACCTTTAATCCAACATTTGTCCCTAAAAAATGTGAAACTTGAGTAGGTAAATAAAATAAAACCCCATAAACACTAAGCTGAATTGCAAAATAAACTAAAACGAATTTCCATACAATAATTGATGATAAAGCTTTGCTAGAATTTAATTCTTCTTTATTATTTTGTTCTTTTTCAAGTTCAGCAATTAAAATTGCTTTTTCTTCTTCGCTTAACCATTTAGCATCTTCAGGTTTACTTGCAAGTTTAAAATAAGCATAAAAACCAACTAAAATAGTAATAGCACCTTGGACAATAAACATCCATTGCCAATTTTTAAACCAAATGCTAGGTGCATAATCTAATATAGCCCCTGTAATTACGCCACCAAGCATTAGTGCAAGCGGTGCTCCTAATTGATAAAAACCATAAGCTTTTGACCTATAAATAGTAGGAAAAAAATAACTAAGATATAAAATAACCCCTGGGCTAAATCCTGCTTCGCTAAGCCCTAATAAAAATCTTAGAATATAAAAACTTGTTTCATCTTTTATGTAAATCATAGCCATACATACAAGTCCCCAAGTTATCATAATTCTACTTAGCCAAATTTTTGCCCCTAATTTATGCAATAATAAATTTGATGGAATTTCAAATATCGCATAGCCTATAAAAAATATCCCTGCACCTAAAGCATATGCAGCCTTGCTAATACCAGCGTCTATTTCTATATAATCTTTTACATAAGCAATATTTGATCTATCTAGCATTGCTAAACAAAACATTAAAAGTATTAAAGGCATTATCTTTAAATACATTTTATTAACTATTTTTTCCATAAATCCCCCTTTATTTAAGACTTAGCAAGTTGTTGCTAGTCGCCAAACGCTAAAATCATTTTGTTTATTGATTTCTGCTTTTGTTAATTTGCCTTCACTAATTTTTACGATTAGCTCTATTAATTCATCTCTAATATCTTCTTTACTCTTATTGCCATCTACGATTTCGCCTGCGTTTAAATCAATCACATCAGCCATATTTTTCGCACAAAAATTATTTGTGCTTAGCTTAATCGTTGGAGTTACAGGGCTTCCTGTTGGAGTTCCACGACCTGTAGTAAATACAACTAAATTAGCCCCACCCGCAACCATAGCACTAAGCTGCTCTATATCATTTCCTGGAGTATCCATAAATGTAAGACCTTTTTTAGTAACTGGCATTGCATAATCAATCACATCTACAACTTTGCTTGTCCCTGCTTTATAAACACAACCAAGGCTTTTTTCTTCAATAGTAGTTAGCCCACCTGCTATATTTCCTGGACTTGGATTTGCACCACGAATGTCTGAGCCACTATTTTTTACATTTTCTTCAAAGCCATAGATTTTTTCATATATTTTTTTCTCAACTTCAGCATTAATTGCACGCCTTGCTAAGATATTTTCAGCTCCTATTAGCTCGGTCGTTTCAGCTAAAATCACAGCTCCACCATTCTCTACTACATAATCACTTAAACTTCCTAGCGATGGATTTGCACTAAGCCCACTATAAGCATCACTTCCACCGCATTCAGTGCCTAAGATAATATCGCTAAAATCACCTTCACTTAATTCACATTTACTAGCATTCTCAAGCATATCTTTAACTATTTTTATGCCTTCATTTGTTGTATTTGTAATGCCACCTAGCTCTTGAATACTAATTGCTCTTATATCTTTATAAGGAGCTAAACTTTTTGCTAATTCTTTAACAGAATTTGAACTAATAGTCTCACAACCAAGCCCAACTACAAGTGCTGCATATACATTAGGATTTGCACAATTTCCAGCCATTAGCATTCTTGTTTGTTCTGCATCAAAATCAAGCTGACTACATCCGTGCTGATGAGTTACATATACAGCTTCAGGACACGCTTTAGCAATGTTTTCTACGACCTTATTAGCACATACAACGCTAGGAATTATTAAGACCTTATTTCTTAAGCCAAACTTGCCATCTTCTCTTCTATAGCCTTTCAAAATTACTTTTTCGTGTTTTGAATCTTGTGCGTTTAGATTTTTCTTATTTGCACTCTCAATGCTTAATCTTAAAGCATTTTCTAATTTTGAACTATCACAGCTATCTCCCCTACCACGAACGCCTTCGGTGTTGGTTGTATGAACCCACTCGCCTTTTTTTATATCAATACTAGCTGCTCCTATTACTTCGCCGTATTTAATAATAAAATCACCTTTTTTAATATCAGTTAAAGCGAATTTATGTCCGCTTTTAATATCATTTAATAAGGTAACTTCATTAAAAACTTCGCCTTTATTTAAATCACTTATTGCAGTTGCAACATTGTCAATTTCACTAACTTTTAAAAATCTATTTTTCATAATTTAACCTTAAATTTATTTTTTGCCCATTTAGAATAATAAGCAGTAATTATTGGCACAACAAAAGCTGTTACTACAACGCAAGTGCTAACTAAAATAGTTGCATGTTCTACTAATGGTTTAAAATCTGGATAAAAATCAGCAACTAACATCGGAGTAGCCGCAGCTGCTCCTGCAGTACTTGATGCTGCTATACCTGCAGTTCCATTGCCTTTTGCAATAAAAATATCTGCAAATATTAATAATATTCCTGTGTATATGATTACAATAAATGCTAAAACCAATCCAGATAATCCAGCATCAAGAATCGAGCTTAAGTTTATGGTACTTCCAAGTGCAAAACCAACAAAAATTATCATTGGCTCATTTAATTTAGTTAAAAATTCTCTAAAATCTTCATCTAAATTACCCAATACAAAACCTAATACAAATGGAATCATTAATCCTATAAAGTTTTGTATAGGAAAAGATGCTAAACCACTAACCCCCAAAATTAACATAGTAAATAAAGGACCACTTTCTATCATTAACAATAAACTAGCACCAGCTTCTTCTGTAGTTCCGTATTGTTTTGTTAAAGCCGTATAAAGACCAGCATTAGTCATATCCATTGCAGCAACTACTGCTAATGTGCTAAAACCAACAAAAAAGCCTTCAGTTATCATACCGTTAGGAACAAGCTGTTTAACTATAATACACGCCATAAATGCGGCAAATATTTTAGTTGCTAACAATACTCCAGATTTTTTTAAAACTGTTGTAGTAGCCTTAAGTTTAATACTTGCTCCAATACCTACAAACCAAACAGCAAGCATTACTGTTGCACCTGTTCCTAAGGCATTAGTAAAAGGTCCAAAATAAGCCAATTTATCAGGAAGAAAAGTATGTATAATAGCACCTAATAACATAGGAACTAACATCATACCACCTGGAACCTTTTCTAAAAATTTCTTAATTTTCATTTTAAACCTCTATTCAGAGTATTCTCTCTATGTTTTTAACTAATTCTTTTGCATATTCGAATTTTTCATCAAGTGCTTTTAAGGTCTCTTCGCTTAGTGGGTGAATGCTTTTGTTTGCAAAAGCAAAACCACGAGCTTTAAGTAAAAGCGCAAATCCCATAGGAAATGATAAGCTCATTCCAAATCTAATAGCTGGTAGCAAGGCTTTTTGAAGCTTGATTGCTCTTTCGTAATTTTTCTCATTATATGCTTTATAAATCGCACTCATAGCGTCAGGGAAAACACATCCTGCACTTGTCATTGAACCTTTTGCACCCATCATTAAAGCTCCAAAATAATGCTCTTCACGACCCACAAATACATCAAAATCACTTGGCACAACATCTAAAATATGATTTAGCAACAAAGCATCTCCACTGCTATCTTTAATACCTACAATATTCGGTAATTTGCTTAATTTTTCAATTAGATTTAAGCTCATTGCAGGTGCAAAAAGTGGAATATTGTAAATATAAAGTGGGAGTTTTACTTTTGCTTGTAAGTCTTTTACATAAGCATAAAGCGTATCATCATTAAACTTATAATAATATGGCATCATAAGCAAAAGCGCATTAGCTCCTTTTATATAAGCTTCGTTTGCAAGGTCTAAACTCTCTTTATAAATACAACTTCCTATCCCACAAATAACAGGCACTTTATTATTTGCAGCTTTAATTGAAAGCTCTAGCATTTTTACTTTCATTTCGTATGGCATTGCTTGAGAATCTCCCGCACTACCATTACAAAACAAACCATCAAGTCCTTTTTCAATGCCCCATTCACACATCTTTAAAAACTCAACTTCGTTAATACTTCCATCATCTTTATATGGTGTATATAAAGCTGGTAAAGTTCCTTTTAAAATTCCCATAATTTCTCCTTAATTTTGTATATACAAAAAAATTAAATTTTATTTTTTGTATTTAAGAAAGAATATGCAAAAAATGATAAAAATTATGAAAAATAAATTAAATAAAATTAATTTTTTTGAAAAAGTGTTACTTTTTGTAAATTAAAATTTATATTTTGTATATACGAAAGAATTTTTATTAAATTTTTCTTTTGTAAAATATATAAATTTTAAAACTAAAGGCAAAAAATGATATATTTACCTAATGAATTAAGTAAAATCAGCAAAAATGTTATAAGTTCTAATTATCTTAATCTTTGTTTATATGAAACTAGAAAAAATGATGATTATTATGAAGTATTATTTGATGATTATGCTCTTGTTTTTATAAATGATGGATATAAAATGATACATACTAAAAAGCAAGATTTTACAATTAATAAAAACGAGATTTTGTTTTTTACAAAAGGCTCATATCTGATAAAAGACTGCGTAGAAAATAACTATTATAATTCAATTATAATTTGTTTTAAAGAAAGTATTTTAATAGAGCTAATTTATAAATATAAAGCCCTTTTAAATAGCAATTTTACAACCAATGAGCATATTTTTAAGCTAAATTCTAATGAATTATTAAGCTCAATTTTTACATCATTTTTACCTTGTTTTAGTTATAAAACCAATGAAGATATTTTAAAATTAAAATTTGAAGAATTATTTTTAGCCCTACTTTATAGCAAAAACAATCAAAGTTTTTTATCATTTTTAAAGACCATAATTACTAATTTTAAACTATCTTTATATCAGATATTTTCATATTGTGAGCAAGATTTTCAAAGCGTAAATGATATGGCAAAAATATCTAATATGTCCTTAACTACTTTTAGCAAAAACTTCAAACAAAGTTTTGGAATTAGCCCTAAAGAATGGCTTGATAATAAAAAATTTGAAAAGGCAAAATTCTTATTAGAATTTTCAAACAAAAACATTACAGAAATATGTTTAGAAGTAGGATTTAACTCCCCTGCTTGGTTTATTTCACGCTATAAAAAAAGATATAATAAAACCCCAAAACAATTTCAAAAATCAAAAAACTTATATTTTTTACATTAAAACTATTAGAAATAAAATTCTTTTTTCCTTATAATTTTTCAAAAATTATTTAAGGAGAAAAGATGAAAAAATATATTTTAAGTATAGCATTACTTGCTAGTATGAATGCAATGGAAGTTAAAGAAATCAATGCTTTTGCTTCGCCTGAGAGTGTTGTGGCAAATAAAGATTATGTATTTGTCTCAAATGTGGGTCAAAAAATTGAGCCTTTAAACAAGGATTTAGATGGTTATATAAATATAATCTCAAAAGCTGATGATAAAATCAATGTATTTGTAAAGAATTTAAATGCTCCAAAAGGTATGAAGATTATTAACAATACACTTTATGTTGTAGATATTGATACTTTATACGGCTTTGATATAACAAGCAAAAAAGAAGTATTTAAGCTAGAAATTAAAGGCTCGGTATTTTTAAATGCAATTGAGAGCTTAGACAATGATACTCTTTTAGTAAGTGATACTGGCACTTATACGATTTTTGAAATCAATTTAAAAGATAAAAACTATAAAACTTTTATGAATATTGACAAAAGTTATGGTGGTCCTAATGGCTTATTAATTGATAAAAATTCTTTATATGTTGTAGGGTATGACCCTAGTGAAAAAGATGGCGGAGCTATTTTAAAAATTGATTTAGCTAGTAAAAATATAGAAAAACTAAGTGATAATTTAGAGCAATTTGATGGAATTGTTAAAATTAATGATGATATTTTAGTATCTAGCTGGGGTAAAGAGCTAAATGGTTATATTTATAAACTTAATCAAAATAAATTAGAAAAGCTAGATTTAAAAGCACTTAAAGGACCTGCTGATATGTTTTATGATAACTCTACAAACACACTTTTAGTGCCTGAAATGGCTAATAATTCTTTATTAAAAATCAAATTATAATTAGAATTTACTATGAGAAAATCTCTCATAGTAAATCAAAAACTTAAAGCACTTTTAACCTCATCACTAGCCATTTCTATACTCCAAGCAGGTTCAAACACTAAATCAATATCAACACTATCTATTCCATCTACACTTAAAACAGAGTCTTTTACCCAAGTTATCAGTAAATCATGCATAGGACAAGACTTAGTAGATAAGGTCATAGTGATTTTACAATATGAATTATCAATTTGTATATCATAAATAAGCCCTAAGGCTAAAATATCAAAACCCACTTCAGGGTCAATTACATTTGAAATTGCATTAATTACTTGCTTTTTCATTCTTTGCTCCTTTGTAATTTATATAAGTAAAAAAATTGATTACATTAATTAAAAGACCTATATTTAACGCTATATATAAATAAATTGATGAACTAAAATAAAGAGAAATTACTAAGCATATATTAATTAACATAGTAAAAAAAGCTGCTTTTTTAATCACCATATCATCTAATAAAGGGACTTTTATTTTTCCGATTAATTTTGAAATAAAATGAAACCATATTAAAAATGGCAAAATCTTATAAATATGTGCGATTATAAAAGGTAAAATCGTTGCAAAAATTAATAATTTAATAGCTAAAGCATAGTCTAAAACATAAAATTCTCTCATCGCTAAAAACGAGCCAATACAAGCAAAAACAATATTTAAATTCCAATAATCTTTAGCCTTTCTTGTTCGTATTTTAAGTATATATAAACACCAAAATACAAAACAAGCTAGGGAAAAAATCGCTATACTTTTATGAAAAAATGCTAAAAAATATGCCACTAAACTAAGCCATAATAAATAATTTTTATGCTTATGAGTTAGTGCAAACATTGGCAATAATACACTAGCAGCACCTATACAAATAAACAAAATAAAACCTAACATAAAATATATATGAAGATGAAGAATTAGTTCATAATCTAAATATATAAGCCCGTTTAAAATAAGCGCAATTAAACCAGCACAAACTAAGCCTAATGCTAAAAAAACAACCCCACAAAATAAAGCACTTTTAGCAATATTATTAAAATCAAAAAATGATATTAAAAACAGCACAATAAAATAAAAAACACTTAAAATCATAGCAAATACGCTATATTTTAGTAATTCCAAATCATAATTTAAAAACGAATACATAATAAAGGCTAAAGAGATATTGCAAATAAAACTCACAAAAAATACACCTTTTATACTAAAGAATGCTTTTTCATAAATTACCGAGCTTAATTGATAAAGGCTACCTATTATTATATTTAAAGCAAATCCAGCAAAAAAACAATGTAAAAACGCTTTAAATTGATAACTTTCAAAATCATAATTTGAATAAGAAAATAAAAACATAAAAGCTAATAAATAGCAAAATGCAAATATAAAATAAATAGCCACCACTTTAAATGGTGGTGCGAATGCGTTTAACATAATTTAACCCTTATGGATGGTCTTTACAAGCTTCATCAAAATTGCTATGCTCTTTAATTTTAGTAAATACTAGCCAAAAAAGTCCATCTTTTTGTGTAGTTTGAATATCATAATATGGCTTCACGCTAGGAAGTAAGCCTAAAGGATTTTTATGATTTAGCATAATTAATTTTTGATTAGGCTTTAAATTATTTAAGCCAACTCTAGCATTTATCATAGGTTCAGGTGGCATACACTGACTACTATCAAAAGCTAAATATTCATCATTCTCATAAAACTCAACCGTAGCATTTGCTAAACTAACTTTTTTCCAAGATTTAAAATCAAACATTTTTTCTCCTTTTTTCTCACTATTCTAAAAAAGTTTAAAAATTTTGACTTTGACTTAAGTCAATTTGAAGTTCAAAAAAAGAAAAATTAAATACTTAAATAAATTTTAAATCAAATTCCTAAATATATATTTGCTATAATAAACCTTATTTTTACAAGGTTAAATATGAATATAAATCAAATAATTAATTTTAAATTTAATTTTAAAAAGAT